>NZ_JXYF01000002.1:0-102029 GCF_000967735.1 Paracoccus sp. S4493 | reverse complement strand
GGGGGTCCGGGGGGCTGGCCCCCCGGCCGTCGCGGGACGCAATCAGCCGCCGACGGGGCGCCGTGCTCCGGTCAGGCGGGCGACGCCGCGGCTGCGGGTCAGGCGGATCGCGGTGCTGCCCGGCGTGGGCAGGGACAGGACGGCCTGCCGCAACGCCAGGATCGCCTCGTCGCTGCTGCGCGGCAGATCCGCGGGCATGATCGGTGCGCCGATGGTTACGCGATAGGGTTGGCCGGTCTTGTTCAGCACCTCGTTGAACAGCGTCACGTCGCGCAGCGTCGGATGGATCTTGTCGAACAGGTAGAACAGCGCCGAATTGCGCGCACGGATGCGCAGCGGGATCACCGGCAGATCGAACTTGCGGGCGATCATTGCGGCGCTTGCCATCCAGGGACGCTCGTTCAGGGTCAGGCCGGTGCGCTTGGCAAGGCGGCCCGACGGAAAGATCAGACCTATCCGGCCCGCCGCAATCGCGTCGCGGGTATAGTCCATCGTCGCGCGGGTCTTGGCATGGCTGCGCTTTTCGACCCGCCATTCGACGGGGGCGATCATGTCGATCATCTGCGGCAAGACGCGGATCATGTCGTGGTTGGCATAGATGAACACGTCGTCGCGCAGCTGCGAGATCACCGCATTCAGGAAGATCCCGTCCGCGATGCCGGTGGGATGGTTGGCCACGATCAGGGCAGGGCCGGTGGCAGGGATATGCTCCAACCCTTCGACCTGCAGATCGCGGACGATCAGGTCGCTCATCCGACGGAAGATCTCGGCCGGGGGCAATTCGCGAAACTCGGCGCCCAGATCGACGGTGCGGGGATAGCGCAGAAGATGCATCATCGCCCACCGCGCCACGCGGTCGCGGGGACGTCCGGAAAACAGCCAAGGCGCCCGCTCCGCGATCAGCGGGTCCAGGCGCGCCTGCATCTCGGCGCGGGCCTCCTCATGCTTGCCCATCGCGTCCCCCTCAGCGTCCCGCAGCGATCATGCGCGAGACCATCTCGCGTGTATTGCGGCTCAAACCCGCGAGAGATGCGATCCGTTCCAATGCATTGCGCGCGTGATCGCGGCGCGCGGCGTCATAGCGGGGCCATGTCTCGAACGCGGTGGACATGCGCGCGGCGATCTGGGGATTGACCGCATCCATGCGCATCAGCCAATTCGCCGTGAATGCATAGCCCGACCCGTCGGCCGCGTGAAACCCCGCATGGTTCGCCGCCAGACCGCCCAGCAGCGCGCGAAAGCGGTTGGGGTTCTTCCAGTCGAAATCGGGGCGCGCGGCCAGCCGTTCCGCGATGGCGACGGCGTCAGACGGGGGCGCGGCCATGACCTGGATGCCGAACCATTTGTCCATGACCAGCCGGTTGTCGGCGAACTCGTCGTGCAGCATCCGCAACGCGCTGTCGCCGCGGCCAAGGCGCAGCAGCACGGCCAGTGCGGCCATGCGTTCGGTCATGTTGCCCGCGATGCCGAACAGCACCTCGGCCCGGTCGCCGCCGTCGATCCGCCCCAGCAACCCCAGCGCCGCGATGCGCAGCGACCGGCGCGCAGCCGCGTCCGCATCGGGGGAATAGGCGCCCGGCACGGTCATCGTGTCGTACAGTTCCGCCAGCAGATCCTGATGCGCCATGGCAATGCGGCGGGCCAGCCCCGCACGCGCCTGGTGGATCGCATCGGGGTCGGGCGTGGTGCCGGTGGTGGCCAGACGGGTCGCGATCTCCTCCTCGCCGGGCAGGTTCAGGCACAGCGCACGGAATGCCGGATCGGCATCGGCATCGCCGGCCAGCGCGCCGATCGCGGTAATGTAGTCGTCGCCCGCATCCGCTCCGCGCGCCAGCTGGGTCAAGGCGGACAGCGCCAGTTCGCGCCCTGCCTCCCACCGGGCAAAGGGGTCGGTGTCATGGGCCAGCAGGAAGGCCCGCGTCGCATCGTCCATCTGCCGCTGCAGCATCACGGGGGCAGAGAACCCGCGCAGGACCGAGGCGACGGGCCGTGCGCCCAGACCTTCGAAGCTAAAGCTTTGCCGATCCTCGGTCATCTCCAGGACGCGGGTCGGGGCGACCTCGTCGCCGTTCGGGCCGATCAGGCCGACCGCGATCGGAATGACGCGGGCCGGCTTGTCGGGTTGACCGGGAGTGGGCGGCGTCTGCTGCGTGAAGTCCAGCGTCAGCGTGCCGTCCTGCCAGGTTTCCTGCAGGGTCAGGACAGGGGTCCCGGCGTCGGTGTACCAGCGCTTGAATTGGGCAAGGTCGCGGCCGGTGGCATCTTCGAAGACCTTCAGCCAATCCTCGATGGTGGCGGCATCGCCGTCGTGGCGGTCAAAATACAGGTCCAGCGCGCGGGCATAGCCGTCGTCACCAACCAGCCGCTTCAGCATGCCGATGACCTCGGCGCCCTTCTCATAGACCGTCGCAGTATAGAAGTTGTTGATCTCCTCGTACCGGTCGGGACGCGGGGGATGGGCCAGCGGACCCTGATCCTCGCGGAACTGCCGCGCGCGCAGGGTCTGCACATCCTCGATCCGCTTGACCGCGGCCGAGCGCAGGTCGCTGGTGAACTGCTGGTCGCGAAAGACCGTCAGCCCTTCCTTGAGGCACAGCTGGAACCAGTCGCGGCAGGTGATGCGGTTGCCGGTCCAGTTGTGGAAATACTCGTGCGCGATCACCGCCTCAATCCGCTCGTAGTCGCCATCGGTCGCGGTATCCGGAGAGGCCAGCACCAGTTTCGAGTTGAAGATGTTCAACCCCTTGTTTTCCATGGCACCCATATTGAAATCGTCGACTGCGACGATGTTGAACACATCCAGGTCATATTCGCGGCCATAGACGTCCTCGTCCCAGCGCATCGACTTGATCAGGCTCTCCATCGCAAAGCCCGCGCGGTCCTGATCGTCGGGACGGACCCAGACGTTCAGATCGACCGCACGCCCCGACCGGGTGGTAAAGCTGTCGCTGACCGCCACCAGATCGCCCGCCACCAGCGCGAACAGATAGGCAGGCTTGGGCCAGGGATCGTTCCATTCCGCGACCCCGTCCTGGGCGCGCACGGGGTTGCCATTCGACAGCAGCACCGCCAGGTCGCTGCGCAGCGTCACGCGGAACGTGGTCATCACGTCCGGGCGGTCGGGATAGAAGGTGATGTGGCGAAACCCCTCGGCCTCGCACTGGGTGCAGAAGATGCCGCCCGACAGATACAGGCCCTCGAAGGCGGTGTTGTCCTGCGGATCGATGCGCACGTCGGTCGCCAGCGTGAAGGGCACGCGGGGCAGGGCGGCGGCGCGGATGGTCAGCGTCTCGTCGTCGCGAAGGACGTGGGCCGGGTCCACGGTCAGCCCGTCGATGCGCAGCGACTGCAACCGCAGCCCCGCGCCGCCATCCAGCACCAGATCGACCGGCTGGTCCGACGGTTCCAGGTCCAGTTCGGTCAGAACGACCGTGTCGCGCGGGGCCAGGGTCACGTCCAGCCGGGTCTGTGACAGGGTGAACGGCCAGGGACGGTAATCGGCAAGGTGCTGGACAGGCTGCGGTTTCTCGACGGACATGGTCAGCGGCCTTTCGTAAAAATGCGGCCGCAAGCGGAACCCCGGCCTTTAGTCGGTGTTAATCGCCTGAACGCCGGCTCGCAAGGCGTGGCGTCGGGCGTTGGCGGTTGACAGCCGAACGGTCACACGCCACAGCTTCGCGACCTAACCCGGTCAAAATACAGTCTGAATCGGAGACCTGCATGAGCTATGATCCCAACGATCCGAACCGCGTGAAACCCGGCACCACCCCCAAGGAAACCTATGTCGAGCCGGTGGAGCGCAAGTCGTCCGCGATGCCGCTGATCATCGGTGTCCTGCTGGCGCTGGCGCTGGCCTATTTCGTGCTGCAGCGTTTCATGGCTGATGACACGACCGTCGTCGAAGGTGACACCACCACCGTGACGACCACCGAACCCGCCCCCGAGACGACCACGGCCCCTGCCGTTGTCGAAGAACCCGAAGTCGATGCTGCGGCCTCCGAGGCCGAAGCCGCTGCCGACAACGCGGCAGCCGAAGCAGAGGCTGCAGCCGAGAGCGCGTCCGAGGCCGCCGATGATGCCGCCGCCGGTGCCGCCAGTGCAGCCGACGACGCCGCCGATGCCGCCGGCGCCGCTGCTGACAGCGCGGTCGAAGCTGCAGGCAACGCAGCCGACGCAGCCGGCACCGCGATCGACAACGCCGTTGACGGTGCAGGCGAGGCCGCATCGAACGCAGCGGATGCCGCAGCAGAGGCAGCCGACAGTGCGGCTGACGCCGTTGACGACGCCGTCAGCGTCGAAGAGCCCGCGACCACCCCTGCGCCTGCGACCACCGCGCCGGCGACCACCACGACGCCGGCCCCGGCCAACTGATCCGACCGGTCAGGTCATGGAACGGCCCGGATGCATCCGCATCCGGGCCGTTTTCACATGCGCTGGACCGGTTGTTCCCAAGCCGCCGCCATGGTCTTTCCGAGCCGGTCGCGACAGCGCAGCCTTGTGAAACAATATTTCGCGATGCTATGACGTTTGCGACGAAAGATCATCAAACCGGGGGGCATCAGAGCCATGAAGATTGGCGCAACGAGGGAAAGCTTCGAGGGCGAGGCGCGGGTGGCGATCACGCCATCCACCGCCGCGCATCTGGGCAAGCTGGGACATGACGTGTTCGTGGAAAGCGGCGCGGGCGCGCGCGCGGGTTTCGCTGACGAAGACTATCGCGGTGCCGGCGTGACGGTCTGCCAGACCGCGGCGGAGCTGATCGATGCGGTGGATGTGGTGGCCAAGGTACGCCAGCCGACCACGGCCGAGATCGGCCAGATGAAGGCGGGGCAGACGCTGATCTCGTTCTTCTATCCGGCGCAGAACGCCGAACTGCTGGCGCAGGCCAAAGACCAGGGCATCACCGCGATCGCCATGGACATGGTGCCGCGCATCAGCCGCGCGCAGAAGATGGACGCGCTGTCGTCGATGGCCAACATCGCAGGCTACCGCGCCGTCATCGAGGCGGCGAACAACTTTGGCCGCTTCTTCACCGGACAGGTGACGGCAGCAGGCAAGGTCCCGCCGGCCAAGGTGCTGGTCGTGGGGGCAGGGGTCGCGGGTCTTGCGGCCATCGGCACCTCGGTCAGCCTTGGCGCGCAGGTCCATGCCTTTGACGTGCGCCCCGAAGTGGCCGAACAGATCGAATCGATGGGTGCCGAGTTCGTCTATCTGGAGTTCGACGCGCCCGCGCAGGACGGCGCCGCCACGGGCGGCTATGCCGCGCCGTCGAGCCCCGAGTTCCGCGAGAAGCAGCTGGCCCGGTTCCGCGAGTTGGCACCCCAGATGGACATCGTCATCACCACGGCGCTGATCCCCGGACGCGACGCGCCCAAGCTATGGACCGCCGACATGGTGGCCATGATGAAGCAGGGCAGCGTCATCATCGATCTGGCGGCCGAAAAGGGCGGCAACTGCGACCTGACCGTGCCGGACGAACGCATCGTCACCGACAACGGCGTGGTCATCGTCGGCTATACCGACTTTCCGTCGCGCATGGGCGCGCAGGCCTCCGAGCTGTACGGCAACAACATCCGCCATTTCGTGGCCGACCTGACGCCCAAGAAGGATGGCGTCATCGTCCACAACATGGAGGACGACGTCATCCGCGGTGCGACGGTCGTGCATGATCATGACGTCACTTGGCCGCCCCCGCCGCCCAAGGTCGCCGCCATCGCTGCGCAGAAGCCCAAGGAGAAGAAGAAGGAGCTGACCCCCGACGAACGCCGCGCCGCCGACGCCGCGGCCTTCAAGGCCGAGACCGCCAGCCAGATCAAGCTTCTGCTGGGCGGTGGCCTGGTCGTGCTGCTGATCGGGCTGATCGCGCCCGCCAGCTTCATGTCGCATTTCATCGTCTTCGTGCTGGCCTGTTTCGTGGGCTTCCGGGTGATCTGGAACGTGGCGCATTCGCTGCACACGCCGCTGATGGCCATCACGAACGCGATCAGTTCGATCATCATCCTGGGCGCGCTGATGCAGATCGGGTCGGGATCGGCCTGGGTCGTGATCCTGGGCGCGCTGGCCGTGCTGATGGCATCGGTCAACATCTTTGGTGGCTTCATGGTCACCCGGCGCATGCTTGCCATGTTCCAGAAGTCGTAAGGGGTCGGGACAATGGAATACGGATTCACCACTGCGGCCTATGTGGTCGCCTCGGTCCTGTTCATCCTGTCGCTTGGCGGGCTGTCGGGACAGGAAAGCGCCAAGCGCGCGATCTGGTACGGCATCGTCGGCATGGGCCTTGCGGTCGTGGCGACGCTGTTCGGGCCGGGCGCGGGCAACTGGCTGCTGTCGCTGATCATGATTGCCATCGGCGGCACCGGCGGCTGGCTGGTCGCCAAGCGCGTGCAGATGACCGAGATGCCCCAGCTGGTCGCGGCGATGCATTCGCTGGTCGGTCTGGCTGCGGTCTTTGTCGGCTTCAATGCCCAGATCGAACTGTCGCGCGTCCTGCGCCTGCGTGCCGAAGGGTTCGAGGCCGAACTGACCGGTTTTGCGGCCCTGCTGGCCCACAAGACCGCCCCCGAGATCGCCATGCTGAAGATCGAGGTCTTCCTGGGCATCTTCATCGGCGCGGTGACCTTCACCGGGTCGGTCGTGGCCTTCGGCAAGCTGGCGGGCCGCGTCGACGGCAAGCCCAAGAAGCTGCCGGGCGGCCACATGCTGAACGCGGGCGCGCTGGCGCTGTCGCTGCTGATCGGGGTGCTGTATTTCACCGGCGTCGGTCCCGCGGTATTCTGGCTGATCCTGGTGACGCTGCTGGCGTTCTTCATCGGCTATCACCTGATCATGGGCATCGGCGGCGCGGACATGCCGGTCGTGGTGTCGATGCTGAACAGCTATTCTGGTTGGGCGGCGGCGATGATCGGCTTTACCCTGTCGAACGACCTGCTGATCGTGACGGGCGCGCTGGTCGGATCTTCGGGTGCGATCCTGTCCTACATCATGTGCAAGGCGATGAACCGGAACTTCGTCAGCGTGATCCTGGGCGGTTTCGGCGGAGAGACCGGCCCCGCAGCCGAGATCGAGGGCGAGCAGATCGCCATCGATGCGGACGGCGTGGCATCCGCGCTGAACGAGGCGGACAGCGTCGTAATCGTGCCGGGCTATGGCATGGCGGTCGCGCAGGCGCAGGGTGCGGTCAGCGAACTGACGCGCAAGCTGCGCGCGGCGGGCAAGACGGTGCGTTTTGCCATCCACCCCGTCGCGGGGCGTCTGCCGGGCCACATGAACGTGCTGCTGGCCGAGGCCAAGGTCCCCTATGACATCGTGCTGGAGATGGACGAGATCAACGAGGATTTCCCCTCGACCGACGTCGTCATCATCATCGGGTCGAATGATATCGTGAACCCCGCGGCCCAAGACGATCCGAACAGCCCCATCGCCGGCATGCCCGTGCTGGAGGTGTGGCGCGCCAAGCAGGTCTTCGTGTCCAAGCGCGGGCAGGGCACCGGCTATAGCGGCATCGAGAACCCGCTGTTCTTCAAGGAGAATACCCGGATGTTCTATGGCGACGCCAAGGACAGCATCAACAAGCTGCTTCCCATGATCGACTGATCCGGCGCAATCGTGCCACGGACGCCCGCCGGTTCACAGCCGGCGGGCGTTCCCACTTGTGCCGCCTGTCGCGGTGGTCTTGAAATGGGGCAGGGGCCGTTGCCCCGTCTTCAGGAGCGGCAGATGAACCCGGCCACAGAACATCCCCTGCGCTATGCGCTGGTCAACGAACTGCATGCCCGGCCCTCGCCGCGGATCACCGCGCCGGCGACCGCGGTCTTCGTGGCGTTCAAGGAACCGCGCGACGCCGCCAACCGCGACCGGGCGCAGGATCTGGCGCATCTGGGCGAACTGGTCAGCCGCCATGGCGGTCCACGCCCCGATCCCGATGACAGCCACTACCAGGGCCAGCTTGGCCGTCACGAACTGAATTGGGAGAGCCACACCGAGTTCGTGACCTATATGGCGATGACGCCGGGTCTTCCGATCCGTCCGTTCGATCCATCGGCGGCGGCGATCTTTCCCGATGCCTGGCAGCACGCCGCGCCGGGCAAGCGCGTCGCGGCGGTGATGATCCAGGTCGACCTGCTGCCCGATGACCCGGCCGAGGCGCTGGCCCGCATCGACGGCTGGTTCGCGCGCGACAGCCTGGCCGCGATCTGGGTGCTGGACGAGACCGCGATGGTCGCGGGTGATTTCCGCATCGACGCGGACGGCTGGATGCGGTTCGCGATCTTCGTGCGGCCCGGCACGTCGGACGGCCGCATCGGGCGCCTGGTGCATCGCCTGGTCGAGCTGGAGACCTATCGCGCTATGTCGATGCTGGGCCTTGGGCGCGCGCGCGGTCTGGGCAACCGCCTGAACGAGCTGGAGCCGCGCCTGACCGCGATCCTGGAATCGATGACCGACGACGCGCAGCCCGCGGAACAGCTGCTGCATGACCTGCTGGCGGTCTCGACCCAGCTGGAGGCGCAGGCCGTCCTGCATTCCTTCCGGTTCGGTGCCAACAGCGCCTATGAGGCGATTGTGCATGATCGGATCGCCGCCCTGCGGGAGACGCGGTTTCTGGACCGCCAGATGCTGACCGAATTCATGCGCAGGCGGTACCAGCCGGCCATGCGCACCGCGAAATCGGCGGAACGGCGGCTGGCCACGATGCTGGAACGCACCGCCCGCGCGGCCGAGCTGCTGCGCACGCGCGTCGATGTCGAACGCAGCGCCCAGAACCAGAAGATCATGCACCGCATGGACCGCCGCGCCGACATGCAGCTGCGGCTGCAGCACACGGTCGAGGGGCTGTCGGTCGTCGCCATCAGCTATTACGCGGTGGGCCTGCTGAGCTATGCGCTGGCGCCGCTGGCGGGGCGCGCGGGGCTGGACAAGACGCTGGTCGTCGCCGTGCTGACGCCCCTGACGGTGCTGGGCGTCTGGTGGGCGATGCGCCGGGTGCGCGCACAGTTCCACGACCCCGGCAGCGACGATTTGTGACTTGTGGCACCAGCTGCGGGGGGCGATACATCGGGCCTGACCCATGAAGGACCACGACCGATGCGCCTGACCCTTGCCCTGCTGGCAACCCTGACCCTGACTGCCTGCGGCGTGCCCTTCGTTCCCCTGATCTGACGAGGTATCCATGTCCAAGACGCTGACGATGTACGGCCTTGCCCATTGTTCGACCTGCCAGAAGGCGCAGGCCGACCTGCAGGACAACGGATGGACGGTACAGTTCCGCGATGTCCAGAAGGAGCCGTTGTCCGCGGAGGAACGCGCGGCCCTTGTCGCGAAGTTCGGCGACAAGATCATCAACTGCGCCAGCCTGACATGGCGCGGCATGTCCGACGACGAGCGCGCGGCCGATCCGGTCGCCATGATGGGCGAAAAGCCGAGCGTGATGAAGCGCCCGGCGATTCGTGCCGACGATATTTCCGGACTTGGCTGGACCGCAAATGTCAAGCGGTCATTTGGCGTGCCTGCCTGACGACACCGGGCAGGGCAGGGGGCATTGCCCTGCCTATCCCTTGCGGCTGGCCAGCGACGCAATCAACGGCCGCACGCCGCTGAGGTCGTACCCGGCGGCGTCGGCCGTCTTCAGGATCTCATCCTCGGGCATGCGCCCGGCCTGCGTCAGCGCCCACAGGACCGTGCTGCGGTTGCCGGACCGACAATATGCGATCACCGGCCCCTGTCCCACGGTCGCCGTCCCAAAATCCGCGATCAGTTGCGGCGTGATCTGGCCCGGGTGGAACGGCAGGTAGTGATAGCGCATTCCGGCAGCCTCTGCCGCCTGTGCCATCGCATCGTGATCGATCTCGGCCTCGACCTCCTCGTCGGGGCGGTTGTTGACCAGGACCTTGAACCCCGCATCGGCCAAGGCCGGGACATCCTCAGGCAGGATCTGCGGAGAGACGGCAAGGTTGGGGCTGATTTGGCGCAGATCCATCATGGGGCCTTTCGTGCACGGGTCCGCCCCGAAGTGGCGTCTTTCGTCGCCGGTTGTCAAGCCGGCTGCCTAGAGCGCCATCGCCTGATCCACCAGACCCGGCAGATCGTCAAAGCGATCGAAGGCCGCGTGATGCGGCAGATCGGCGATGGCCGTCATGCGATAGCCGCCCGAATAGATCAGGAACGGCACTGGCACCGCCGCCGCGCAATTCGCGTCAAATTCACTGTCACCGACATAGAGCGCACGGGGTGCATTCCCCTCCACGCCCAGCATTTGCAGGGCCAGGCGCAAGGGCGCGGGGTCGGGCTTGCGCTGCGGCAGGCTGTCCCCTCCGACAACGACAGGGAACAGACGATCCAGCGCGAAATGCTGCAGCACGCTGCGCGTCGGGCCCATCGGCTTGTTGGTGCAGATGCCTAGGGGATGACCCGCATCGGCCAACCGCCCCACAGCCTCGATCACGCCCGGAAACAGGCGCGTCAGGGCCGTGGCATCATGATAGCGCGCCATGAAGGCCGCGATCAGCGCGGGCCGATGCACCGGCTCGATACCGCAGGCGACGATGATCCGAGTCCACAGCAGCTCGACACCGCCACCGATGAAGCTGCGCACTCGCGCCAGGGGCAGCGGTGCGATCTGATGCTGGCGCAGGACCGCGTTCACGCAGGCGTGGATGTCGGGCGCGCTGTCAATCAGCGTGCCGTCCAGGTCGAATACGATCGGGCAGGGTCTGTCCATGGTCATGCGGCCTTCCATTTGATCGAGCATCCCATCGATGCGACCTGATCGCGCGGACCTTGCCCGGTTTCCGCGATCTGCACCATGGCCAGATAAAGGTCGCGGCGGGCGTCCGTCGCCGCCGCCGTGCGGGTCGAGGCATCCAGTCGACCGCGATACTGCAGCCGACCGTCGGCGGAATAGCCAAAAAAGTCAGGCGTGCATTCGGCGCCATAGGCCCGTGCGACCGACTGATTTGCATCGTACAGGTAGGGAAAGCGAAAACCGTTTCGCTGCGCCAAGTCTCTCATATGCGCCGGGCTATCCTCCGGATAGGCCGCGACGTCGTTCGAAGAAATGGCAACGACGCCGATGCCGTGGTCCATCAGCGCATGCGCATCGCGGACGATGCGGTCCAGGATCGACCTGACATAGGGGCAATGGTTGCAGATGAACATCACCAGCGTCCCGCGCGATCCGGCGACCTTCGAAAGCGTGACGACGTTTCCATCAGTATCGCGCAGCGCAAAGCCGTGCCAAGGCGCATCGAAATCGCAGACAGGTGGCGATACGGCCATGTGATCCTCCGATCCACTTTCCGGAACCTTGAAAGATACGTGCCATAGGGACAAGTGGTGAAAAGGTTGAAAGGCGGACCAGAGAGACAGTTCTGTTACATAATACAGATTATCAGAAAAAGCTTCCCCTGCTTTCGATGGCCTTTGTACGGCAATCCCGGAACCTGTGACCCTTGGTTTGCGTCTGTTTGACAGAACCTGACATCAAAGGACATTCATCATGAAATATGTGGCTTTAGGACTGTGCGGCGCGATGCTGGCCCTTTCGGCATGCGGAACGACGGTTGGCGAGCGCGCTGCGACCGGCGGTCTTGGCGGTGCGGCCGTGGCGGGTCCGGCCGGCGCGGTTGTCGGCGGAACCGTGGGTGCGGTCAGCGCAACGCAGTAAACCTTGATAAGATTAATCGTGGCGGCCGCGTTTCTCTGGAACGCGGCCGTTTTCGTGCCGGTCTTGCAGCCCTTGCCGGCATCCCCTACATCATATGTGACAAAGACAAGGATCCGCCCATGGCCATGGAAGCGCATGATATCGAAACCCTTCTGCGGGTCTCTTTTCCCCAGGCAAAGATCACGATCACTGATCTGGCCGGTGATGGAAACCACTATGCCGCAGAAGTTATCGACGAAAGCTTTCGCGGGCTGAACCGCGTGCAGCAACAGCGCGCCGTCTATGCCGCCCTTAAGGGCAAGATGGACGGCCCTGCCGGAGAGTTGCACGCGCTTGCCCTGACCACCAAGGCGCCTGACTGACGCGCCCCCTGCCCCATTACAAGGATTGCCGATATGAACGACGCGAACACGCGCATCCAGGACATGATCGACCGCAACGACGTGGTCCTGTTCATGAAAGGCACGCCCGAGATGCCCCAATGCGGCTTTTCGAGCAGAGTTGCCGGCGTTCTGAACTATATGGGCGTGCCCTATGAGGGCGTAAACGTATTATCGGACGCTGACATTCGCCAAGGGATCAAGGATTTCTCCGACTGGCCCACCATTCCCCAGCTTTACGTCAAGGGTGAGTTCGTGGGTGGCTGTGACATCATCACCGAGATGACATTGTCCGGAGAGCTTGATCAGCTGCTGGAAAAAAAGGGCGTCGCGTTCGACAAGGACGCAGCCAACAAGATCCGAGAGGCAAATGCCTGATCTGGAACAGAAAAAAGGGCGCCGAGGCGCCCTTTTTCATATCATGTCGTCGGGATCGTAATCCATCCTGTCATGTCGACGTTCCTGCATTGCTGCAGCCAACGTGACACCGACAGCGAACGCTCCAACCAGCTTGGTCATCGTTCCAGCATTGCTGTCGGTCGCTTGGCGTAACTGATGCGCGCCGTTTTGAAACGACTGCTTTGCAGCAGTAACGTTGGAAGACGTCAGACCGGCAGCGTGGGCGGTATTGCGGACGCTGCCAAACAGCTTTTTCTCGGCATCCGAAGCGAATTTGGTCGCGCGAGAGCCAGCCTGATCCATCAGCGAATGTGCCTTCGCTTCGGCCAGTTCGACAATTCGCGTCGCTTCCGCCCGCGCACGAGTCGCCGCCGCATCGGTCGCCAAAGAAACCCGAGCTTCGACCTCATGTTTCAGATCATCAGTTGTCGGCATAGTGTGCTTGCGCTTTGCCGCCATGGCCAGAAGGATGATCATCAGCAGGATCAAACCTCCGCCGATGGTCAACGACGCCAAGGTCGAGCCCCAATCAAGATCGTTGGCCAGCCACGACCACAGGGCAGCTGTCAAGAACCCGCCAGCCATCAATCCGACCATTCCGGCGACGGCCTTCATGGCCGTGCGCCGGACCGTGTCGCCGACAGCTTCCTGAACGCGTCGGGCGAAATCGAACATATGCCCGACCTCAGCGACGCGAGATCAGCAGACCGACCAGGAAGCCGACACCGGCCGCGATACCCAAGGCCTGCGCCGGGTTGCGGCGAACCATCTCGGACACTTCATCATAACGCTCTTCAGCGTAGTGAGCGACTTCGGTCGCCTTTTGCTGGCCTGCTTCGTACAGGCGCTCTGCCTCAAGACGCGCGCGATCGGCGTATTCCTGACCGGTCTCGCGGGCGCGTTCGGCATAGTACTTGCCCGTTTCGACGGCATCATCGGCCAGTGCTGCGCCACGCTCTTTCAGGCGTGCCGCACCCGAATTGTCGGACAGTTCGCGCGCGGTGTCACGAACGTCGTCCGCAATCTTGCGGGCACCATCCTTCAGATCGCCGTGGGCTTCGTTTGCAGCCGAACGGGCGTCGCGTTTGATGTCGTCAGCAGTGGGGTTATGTGCCATGGTAATGTCCTTTCATCGGCGTCTTGTCACCGTCGATGGACAAACCGTCACAAGGTCTGGATTGTTCCCGCACTGCAGCAAAATCTTTGCCAGTGCTGAACGCGAAAGGGCGTGGTAGGGGCGGCCGGACTCGAACCGGCACTCATTGCTGAAACGGATTTTGAATCCGTCGCGTCTACCATTCCGCCACGCCCCCGGACTGGTCCCGGCGCCCTTTCGGCAGCGGTCCGTGCGGACCGTTGGGCTTGGCGTAAATCCAGTCGCGACGATTTGCAAGGGGCGGCGTGCGCCCCCTGCCCCGCGGCCTCAGGCGCGACCCAACTTGACCAGTCGTGCGTCGCGAAGCTGCGCAAAGTCATCGCCCGCATGATACGACGACCGGGTCAGTGGCGTCGCCGACACCATCAGGAAACCCTTGCCATAGGCGGCTTTCTCATAGCCCGAAAATTCTTCGGGCGTGACGAAGCGGTCGACGCGATGGTGCTTGGGGCTGGGCTGCAGATACTGGCCGATGGTGATGAAGTCGATGTCAGCCGCCCGCATGTCGTCCATGACCTGCAGCACGCCTTGGCGATCCTCTCCCAATCCGACCATGATGCCGGATTTGGTGAACATCGACGGGTCCAGTTCCTTGACCCGCTGCAGCAGGCGCAGTGAATGAAAATAGCGGGCGCCGGGACGGACCTCCGGGTACAGGCCCGGGACCGTTTCAAGGTTGTGGTTGAACACGTCGGGACGCGCCTCGACCACGGTCTCCAAGGCGCCAGGCTTTGACTTCAGAAAGTCGGGCACCAGCACCTCGATCGTGGAGGTCGGAGAGCGGTGGCGGATCGCCCGGATGGTCTGGGCAAAATGCTCTGCCCCGCCATCGTCCAAGTCGTCGCGATCGACGCTGGTGATCACGACGTGGTTCAGGCCCAGCTTCTGCACGGCATGGGCGACGCGGCCGGGTTCGAATGTGTCCAGCGCCTGCGGCTTACCCGTCGCGACGTTGCAGAAGGTGCAGCCGCGGGTGCAGATCTCGCCCATGATCATCATGGTGGCGTGGCCCTGGCTCCAGCATTCGCCGACATTGGGACAGCCGGCCTCCTCGCAGACGGTCGACAGGCGGTTCTCGCGCAGCAGGTCGCGCGTCTGCTTGTACCCCGCAGAGGTGGGCGCCTTGACGCGAATCCAGTCCGGCTTCTTGGGCTGGGCCTGATCGGGTCGGTGCGCCTTTTCCGGGTGGCGCTGATCCGGGATCCTGAGGTCGCGCAAGGTCATGGTCCTTTCGGTCGCGGTTCGGGCAGAAATAGGGGCTTTGCAACGATTTGGCAACGCATCCCCTGCCCCTGCGTCCACATGGCTGCCTTGCGATCAGCCCAGATCCAGCAGCGGACGCGCCGCCGCGGTCAGCAGGCGGGCCAGATCGTCGAACCAGCCCTGCCCCGGAGTCGATGCGCGGCGCATCAGCATGACCTGCCGCGCGGGCTGGGGGTCGGGAAACCTTACGGCCGTCAGGCCGGGTGCCGCCGCCAGCTCCTGCCGGCGGGCGATCTCTGGCAGGAAGGTCAGGCCCATGCCCTGGGCGGCAAGGCGGCACAGGGTCGACAGCGACGCGGCCCCCAGGTCCAGCCGCGCCGCGCGGCGGTTCAGCCCGCAGACCTCCAGGGCCTGGTCGCCAAGGCAATGCCCCTCGTCCAGCAACAGAAGCTGGCCGGGATCCAGCGCGTCAGAAGACAGCGGTCGGCTGCGCAGATCGGCGATTCGCGCCGCGCTGCCGGCTAGCAGAAAGCGGTCGGCGAACAGCGGTATGGCCTGCAGGCCCGGCCCCTCGGGCGGGCTGGCGACAACGATGGCATCCAGCCGCCCCGCCTGCAGTTCGTCCAGCAGGCGGTCGGTCTGCGCCTCGCGCAGATGCAGGTCGCGCCCGATGTCGCGCGCCCGCAAAAGGGGCAGCGCCTCGGGCAGCAGATAGGGCGCGACGGTGGGGATCATGCCCAGCATCAACCGGCCGCCCTGCCCCGGCTGCCGCAAGTCCTGTTCCAGATCGGTCATCGCGGCCATGACCCGTTGGGCGTGGTCCTGCAGCGCGCGGCCCTGCGGGGTCAGGACGACACCCTGCGGGGTGCGTTCGACCAGACGGGCGCCGATCTCCTCCTCCAGCGCGCGGATCTGCATGGACAGCGCGGGTTGCGTGACATTGATCGATTCGGCAGCGCGTGTGAAATGGGTGTGCTGCGCCAGGGACAGGAAATAGCGCAGCTGGCGCAGAGTGATATTCATAAGGGGGCCTGATCAACGACGCGCGGTCAACGCCCACCATCTTATCGACCAGCCCCCGTCTGCGGCAATGACCTTCAGCCGATCAGCCGCGATCCCTTGCCGTAGGTTTCCTCATAGTGCCGCTCCAGCCGCATCAGGGCCAGACGCAGGACGATCTTTCCAGACCGTGCGGACCAGCCAAGACGCCGTTCCGTCATCTCGATCCCCTCCAGAAAGCAGCACACCCGCAGGACGATGTCGCCCATGCCCGGGCCAAGGTCGCGCAGCGCGACGGCCACCCGGTCGCGCGCCGATTCCGGTCCGCCACGATAACCGCCGCCGCCGCGCGACACGTCGATCCCCGAGGTCATGAAGCCGTCCCAGTTCTGGGTGACGCGCGGACCCATCTGGGCCAGCTCGAAATCCTCGCGCAGGCGTTCGCCCGCGGTGACCATGCCTGGGGTCAGGAATGCCTGCCCATCATGGTCACGCCGCCGCGCCAGCACCAGAAGCGGGCTTTCCGCGATGTTCACCCGGGTCTGGCGGCGGCGACCATCCTCGGGGTCGTCGATCACGCGATCCTCCCACACCCGGTGACGGTCGCCGTGGTCAAAGGCCGCCTGGGCCTCGGCCATGCCGTGGACGGGCTGGGCGTCCTCGTGGACCGGGTGGGCGTCCGCAAACGACGATGGCCCCGGCACGGCGCTGCGCTGGCGGGGCGACCGCAGCATCTGGCGCAGGGCCTCGCGCCCTGCCGGCGCGATGACATAGCGCTGGATGCGCCCCCCGCCCCGCGTCTGCACGACCCATCCCTTCAGCGCCATCATCTCTGCCAGGGCGCGTTCCAGGACGGCGGTGCGGATGTCGTCGCGCGTGACGATCGCCTTGTCCATGCCGGGGGCCGATGCCATGCACGCACCCGGCTCTGCCAGCCGGCGCAGCACGCGCAGGGCCTGACGCTCATCAGGCGCATTGGCCCCCTCGGGCCGCGGGGCCAGCGCGGCATCCACCAGCGGATCGTCGCGGCGCGCCTCGAACCGGCGGATACGGCGCAGGATGGTCGAGGCATGAACACCGGCCTCGCGCGCCAGGGCACGGATCGTCACCCCCTGGTCGACATGGCGCAGGTAAAGGCGCGCGTCCTCGCTCAGGTCGTCTTGCGCGCAGGTCTGCCCTTGCACCTGCGCACGGTGCTCCGCGATGCCCGTGTGGATTGCGAAATCACCGGTCAATATGGTCATGTCAGGTCCCTTGTCGTCCTCGGGCAGCCCGGCAGTAGACTACCCTGGGTTGAAATCTTTCCCTGTGGTTAACAGGGTGTTTCTGCACATAGCCGCAACATTCCCTAACAATTCCTAAAGAAACCTTGCTCTACCGCGCGCTGCGGCAGGGCTTTTGGCAACACACCTCAAGGTTGTGTGAAGGTGACCCCGTGGCAAACGCAAAGGATCAGCCCCATGACCGCAGTCTCGAACGTGATCGTTTTTCGCCCCCGCCCGACGAATCAGGGCCTGCGCCGTCCCGGAACGCTGATCCGGGCCGCCCGCGAAGGTCAGAAGACCTGGAAGCGCGATCGCGACCTGCCCCGCCTGCTGCGCAGCGACCGCTGCCCCGCGCCAGGCGCCGTCCTGTCCCGCCTGCGGGCCGAGGAGCAGATCCAGAACGACATGCGCGTGACCCAGGCCGCCGAATACGACCTGCGCCGCCACGTCCTGCTGGTCATCGCCATCCTGGCAGAGATGCGTGCCGCGATCGACGCCGCGCCGATGCCGGCTACGGCCATCGCGCTGTGACCATCAGCGCTTCTTGATCAGGGAACCCAGAACGCCCCGGACCAGCGCCTGCCCGGTCCGGGTCCCCAACTGCCGGGCAAGGCTCTTGCCAAAGGTCTGCACGATGCTGTCGGACCGCCCGCGCGGCGCAGCCTTCTCGCGTGCCGGCGCCTGATATGGTCGCCCCCGTCCCGCACCCGCGGGCATGTCGAACAACCCGTCGTCATCCTTCTTCGCACTGGCCGCCTGGGCTGCGGCCTGGGTCTTGCGTGCGAGCATCTCGTGCGCGGAATCGCGATCCAGGGCGGTGTCGTATTTCGGCCCCATCGGGGACGTGGCCCGGATCGCCGCGCGCTCCTGATCCGTGATCGGGCCGACCTGACTGAACGGCGGCCGGATCAGCGTCCGCTGCGCGATGCCCGGCACACCTTTCGGCTGCAGGAAAGAGGTCACGGCCTCGCCCGTCCCCACCTGCTGGATCGTCTCGGCGATGTCGAAATCCGGGTTGGTCCGATAGTTCTGCGCCGCATCGCGCAAGGCCTTCTGATCCTTGGCGGTGAACGCACGCAGCGCGTGCTGAACCCGGTTGCCCAATTGGCCAAGCACCGATTCGGGAATGTCGGCGGGGTTCTGGGTGACGAACCAGATGCTGACGCCTTTCGACCGGATCAATCGTGCCACCCGCTCGACCTTTTCGATCAGGGCCTTCGGCGCGTCGTCGAACAGCAGATGCGCCTCGTCAAAGAAGAACGCGACGCGGGGCTTGTCCGGATCGCCCACTTCGGGCAGCTGCTCGAACAACTCCGACAGCAGCCACAGCAGGAATGTCGCGTACAGGCGGGGTGCGTTCATCAGGCGCTCTGCCGACAGGATGCTGATGACGCCGCGCCCGTCCGCATCCTGGCGGATGATGTCGGTCAGGGCCAGCGCAGGCTCACCGAACAGGTTCGCTCCACCCTCGGTCTCCAGCACCAGCAACGCGCGCTGGATCGCGCCAACGCTGGCGGTGCTGACATTGCCATAGCGCGTCGACAGGTCGGCGGCGTTCTGTCCAACCCAGACAAGCATCGACTGCAGGTCCTTGAGGTCCAGAAGCGGCAGCCCCTCCTCGTCGGCGACGCGGAAGGCGATCGCCATGACGCCCTCCTGCGCTTCCGTCAGGTCCAGCAGGCGCGACAGCAGCAGCGGTCCCATCTCGGCCGGCGTGGTGCGGACGGGATGGCCCTGTTGGCCCCAGACATCCCAGAACGTCACCGGATAGGATGCATAGGTCAGATCGATCCCGATCTGACCGGCCCTCGCAAGGAAAGGCTCGTGCAGCTTGCCTTGATCCGATCCCGCCTTGGCCAGCCCCGCCAGATCCCCCTTCACATCCGCCAGGAACACCGGAACGCCCGCCGCCGACAGGCTTTCTGCCAGGGTCTGCAGGGTGACGGTCTTGCCCGTCCCCGTCGCACCCGCGACCAGCCCGTGCCGGTTTGCCAGCTTCAGCAGCATCGTCTCGGGGGTCGCGTATTCGGCGCCGGCGCCGCCCACGAAGATCGTTCCCGCATCCAGGTCCAGAACCGAGCCCATCGCATCCCCCACCAACAAATTGCGCAACGCACGCCTTGAAAAGACAATTTTAACGCTTTCATGGCAAGATGAAGTTGTCCGGATCGCAGCCGTGACCCGGACCTTCCTCCCTGTTGGACTGCCGCGCCCTCGGGCGCGGCTTTTTTATGTGATCGGGGGGAAATCCATAGACCGTTGACGGATCACGCCAACGCGATTAGCGTGCGTCTCAATGATGACCGGCCAGTCCGGCAGGGAGAATAACGCAACGCGTCGGGGGCCGTGGTGGAAGCCACGGCCTTTCGCGTCAATTCATGACGCGTGTCCGGCCGGTTCGGTTCCCACGCAACTTCTTCAATGTGCAGTCCCGTGCAATGTCATGACCTCAAGGGTTGGTGACAGGGCGTGTCGTGGCAGGGGACTGACAAGGCACCGGCGCCGTGCTAGATCAGCCCCAATGCGTTGAGCAAAAGAAAGAAAGATTGATGTTCATCAGACATTCGCACGCGCTGTTGGCCGCCCTCGCCCTGATCACCGGGCCCGCATTCGCCCAGGACACCCCGGCGCCGGACACGCCCGAAACCCCCGCGGCGGAAGCCCCCGCCGCCGATGCGCCTGCAACCGCCGCACCGGCCGCAGATGCCCCCGCCGCGGAATCGCCGGCCACCGCACCTGCCGATGCAGAGACACCAGCCGCGCCCGCCGATGCCCCTGCGGCCGAGAACGCGCCCGCGGGTCAGCCCGCGCGCGATCCGAACGGACCTGGCAGCTATTATGCCAAGTCCGAGCATGGCGATTGGACCATCCGCTGCATCCGCGCCGATCAGGGCAAGGATCCGTGCGAGATGTACAAGCTGCTGACCGATGCCGACGACAACCCGGTTGCCGAACTGACCATGGTTCCCCTGTCGAACGGCGACGTCGCTGCCGGCGCCACCCTTGTCGCACCGCTGGAGACGGACCTGATCGACGGCCTGGGCTTCCAGATCGGATCGGGCGAGATGCGCGGCTATCCGTTCAGCTTCTGCGCGCCGGTCGGCTGCGTCGCGCGCCTTGGCTTCACCAACCAGGAACTGGCAAGCATGAAGGCCGGCAGCACCGCAGCCGTGCAGCTGCTGCCCTTCGGTGGCGACCCGGATTCGCCGGTCCAGCTGAGCATGTCGCTGACCGGCTTCACCGCCGCGTTCGATGAACTGGCCGCCTATGCCGCCGCACCCGCGCCCGCCCCGGCCGCCGATGCAGAACCGGCAGAGGATGCCCCCGCCGAGGACGCACCGGCCGAGTGATCGCCCCTGCCATCGCATGAACGGAAAAGGCCGCGTCCCCTGGACGCGGCCTTTTTCATGCGTCCCGCATGACGATCAGACGCGGCGCAGGGCGATGACCGCGTTCAGTCCGCCAAAGGCGAAGGCATTGGACAGGACGGCATCGACCCGCGCCTCACGGGCCTCGTTGGGAACGACGTCCAGCGCACATTCGGGGTCGGCCTCCTGATAGCCGATCGTGGGCGCGATCACCCCGTCGCGCAGCGCCATGATGCAGGCCAGCAGTTCGACCGCGCCGGTGCCGCCGATCAGATGGCCGTGCATCGACTTAGTCGACGACATCATCAACCGGTCCGCGTGATGGCCAAAGGCATGGGCCACCGCCGCACATTCCGTCTTGTCATTCGCGGCGGTGCCCGTTCCGTGGGCATTGATATAGCCGATATCCTCGCGGTTCAGGCCGGCATCGACCATCGCCCCGGTGATCGCGCGCTCGGCGCCCTGGGCC
This sequence comes from Paracoccus sp. S4493, assembly GCF_000967735.1. Lineage (NCBI taxonomy): Bacteria > Pseudomonadati > Pseudomonadota > Alphaproteobacteria > Rhodobacterales > Paracoccaceae > Paracoccus > Paracoccus sp. S4493. The sequence goes on along the minus strand of NZ_JXYF01000002.1, from coordinate 81,128 downwards.
GATGGCATGACGATGTCCTGCGCATCCGACGACATGGCAAAGCCCACGACCTCGGCCAGGATCTCGGCGCCACGCGCCCGGGCGTGTTCGAAATCCTCGAACACAAAGACGCCCGCGCCTTCGCCCTGGACCATGCCGTTGCGGTTGGCGCTGAAGGGGCGGCAGGCGTCCTTGGACATCACGCGCAGCCCCTCCCATGCCTTAACGCCGCCAAAGCACAGCATCGCATCGGACCCGCCCGACAGCATGACGTCGGCCGCGCCCGACCGCACCATCTGGAACGCCAGGCCCATCGCATGATTGCTGCTGGCGCAGGCGGTGGCGACGGTGAAGGCGGGGCCGCGCAGGCCGAATTCCATGCTGACATGGCTGGCCGCGGCATTGTTCATCAGCTTGGGGACCACGAAGGGATGGACGCGGTTCTTCCCCTCCTCATAGACAGCGCGATAGTTCTCGTCCCAGGTGTTCAGGCCACCGCCGGCCGTTCCCAGGATGACCCCCGACCGCAGGCCAAGCGCGCCCTGAAAATGCAGGCCCGACTGCTCGACCGCCTGCTTGGCGGCCAACAGGGTGAACTGGGTGAACTTGTCATAGAGCAGGATCTGCTGGCGGTTGAAATAGGTCTCGGGCGTCCAGTCGTGGACCTGTCCGCCGATCTGGATCGACAGGCGATCGACATCGCGAAAATCCAGTTGCGTGATCCCGCAGCGACCCTCGCGGAACGCCTCCAGGGTGGTGGCGACATCGTGGCCAAGCGCGTTGATCGTGCCGGCGCCGGTGATCACCACACGGCGCAGCCCGCCGCGGCCGGTCGTCTCGGCCGCAGGCCGGATCGCGGGTGCCGCGCGGCCTGCGTCGATCAGCGCTTCGTCCACGGGGGCGGTCATTCCGCCTTTTCCGCGACCAGCCGATGCACCGCGGCGATGATCGTGCCCATGTTCGAGATGTCGAAGTCGGACTTCTCGGGTTCGTTTGCGTTGAACGGGATCGAGATGTCGAACTCTTCCTCGATGGCAAAGATCGATTCGACCAGGCCCAGGCTGTCGATGCCCAGTTCGGCGGGGGTCGCGTCATCGGTGATCTGGTCGGGTTCCAGCATCGCCTGCTCCGCGATGATGGCCCGAATGCGCTGCGTGATGTCGTCTGTCATGTCGCCTCCTGTTCAGCCCTTTTCCAACAGGCGTGTAACGGTTTCCTGAAGCTTGGACAGCTGTTGTGCGAAACGCGGCAGCCGCCGCATGGCCTTCTGGATCTCCAGCTGGGTCTCCATCTTGACCGCGGGGTTGCCCAGGATCACCCGGCCTGCCGGCACGCGGGTGAAGATCTTGGCGGCACCGCCCGCAATGACGTCGTCCCCGATCTGGATGTTGTCGTTGACGCCCACCTGCCCGGCCAGCACGACCCTGTCGCCGATCACCGACGATCCGGCCACGCCCACCTGGCTGCACAGCAGGCAGTCACGGCCCACGACGACGTTGTGGCCCAGCATCACAAGGTTGTCGATCTTGGTGCCGTCGCCCACGCGGGTCGACCGGATCGTGCCGCGGTCGATGGTGGCGTTCGCGCCGATCTCGACGTCATGACCCAGCTCGACCGCGCCAAGCGAATGGATGCGCGTCCAGTGCTGCTGGTTGACCGCGGCACGGGCACCCAGGGTGCGGCGGATCTCCTCGATCCCCGACTCCTCGGGGGTGACGAAGGAAAACCCGTCGCCGCCGATGGACGCGCCCGGCTGCACGATCAGACGGTCGCCCGCGGTCACGTCATGGCCGATCCGCACGCCCGGATGGATCAATGCCTGATCGCCGATGCGGGCGCCGCGACCGATGCTGACATGCGCCCCGATGCGGGCGCCCTGTCCGATCCGCACATGCGCGCCGATGACGACAAAGGGCGCGATCGCCGCGCCGTCGCCGATCGTGGCCGTGGGGTCGATGACCGCGGTCGGATGGATGCCCGGCGCGATGTCCGGGCCGCGGTCGAAAGCCCGCGTCAGACCGGCCATGACCAGCCGCGGGCGGGGGGCAAAGATGGCGGCCTTCAGGCCATAGGCCTCGGGGTCCATCCCCTCGGCCAGAATGGCGATGCTGCCGGGCTTCAACGCCGCGGCGTATTTGGGCGCCATGGCCATGGCCAGCGTGCCGCCACCCGCGTCGACCGGACCGACCGCCGCGGGTTCCGCCGCACCCGTCACGCGGATCGACTGGTCGCCCCAGCATTGCGCGTCCAGAGCCCGCGCCAGTTCACCCATTGTCAGGACCATGGCCCCCCCTTTCGCGCAAGGACTTAGCCTGTTTGCAAGGCTGCTTCCAGTGCCCGCGTTCCGGGGCGGGTCACAACCCCGGGTTCAGGTCCGCGACCATGGCGGGCGCCGCCGCGCCAAAGCCCTGGGCCTGCAGCGCCTCCCAGATGCGGGCGTCGCGGCCATAGATGTCGTCGAACAGCCGGATGCGCCCGTCCGGGCCGGGCCAGGCGGTGAAATAGACCAGATGCACGGGAACCGGCGGCGTCAGCTTCAGCCAGGTCTCGCGTGCCCGGTCGCGGGCGCGCTGGAACATCGCCGCCGGATCATCGGTCTGGCGCGACAGCAGCGCGCGGGCCAGATCGACCGGATCGCCGATGCGGATGCAGCCATTCGATTCCGCCCGCACCCGGTTCGCAAACAGGTGCTTGGACGGCGTGTCGTGCAGATAGATGTTCCAGGGGTTGGGGAAGATGAACTTGACCACGCCAAGGGCATTGTCGTCGCTTGGCTTCTGGCGCAGCCTGAACGGAAAGCTGGCGGCGCTATAGCGGCCAAAATCGATGCCGTCCCGCGCCAGCACCCGCCCCGCGCCATCCACCACGTCCAGATGCGACAGCGCATGGCGGTTCGCCTGCAGGCGGGGCAGATAGTCGCGAACGGCGATGGACCGCGGCACGTTCCAGCTGGGATTGACCACGACATTGGCCATCATCTCGGAAAATTCCGGCGTGCGCATGTCGGGCGTGTCCTTGCCCATGACGCTGCGGGTGCGGAACACCTCGGCCCCGTCTTCCACGATGGTCGTGCTGAATTCCGGGATGTTCACCCAGACATGGCGGCTGTCCAGATCCTCGGACGCCATCCAGCGCATCCGCTCCATCGCCACCAGGATCGCGCGTTGCCGCGCGTCCTGTCCGGTGCCGCCATCGCCGTTCAGCGCCGCGATGGTCCGCGGGCCCGCGACGCCGTCATCCGGCAGGCCGGCCGCACGCTGATAATCGGAGACCGCCCGCGCAAGGGCATCGTCATACAGCGTGGCATCCGGCGCATCGGCGGCAAACCCGATGGCCACCAGGCGCGTGCGCAGGTCGGCGATCGCCGCGGCCCTTTGGCCGGGCCGCCAGACACCGGTCGCGATACGCGGCAGGCCTTGTGGGACGGCTAGGTCGGCCGGCCCGGACAGCGCCTGTTGCAGCGCAAGATAGGCCGGATGGTCCGGTCCGGCCCCGGCAAGGACCGCCGCAGGATCCGCCGCCGCCTCGAACCGCGCCAGCAGCGGGACGACCGCGGTCCGCACGGGCTGTCGCTTGATCTCGGGGTCGACGCGCGTCGGGTTCAGCACGCCGCCGGTCAGATCGCGCAGCAGGCGTGACAGGGCATGGGCATGGGCGATCTCGGCCGCAAGGCCTTCGGTCGCCGTCAGGCGGTCGGGCTGGTATCGGGCAACGGGGATGCCATGGCGCGGGGCGTTCCCGATCGCGTCCCGCAAGGCGAGTCGCCGGGCCTCTCCCTCGGGGCCAAGGAAGATCGGGCGCAACCCGTTGCTGCCATAGAACGAGGCAAGATCGGCGTCGTCCGACACTGCCAGCGCCAAGGCCATCTGTTGCGGCGTGAAATCCAGCCGTGGCGCCGCGGCCACGCTCACGGCAGCGAGAGGTTCGCGTGCGCCGGACACAACAGGAAGCCAGCCGACGACCCCCGCCAGTGTCAGCGCCAGCACGCCCCGGACCATTCGAACCGCCATCTGAACCTCCGAAATTCTGCCCGTATTGTCCCACGACCGCCGTGCGCGCGCCACACCCCACGCATCTGTTTGTGCAGTGGAAAAGCAGTGGTTGCCAAAACGCCACAGCGTCGCCGCCGATGTGCAACATTACCCGTTTTAGGCGAAATCTTGCCGAAATTCGGGTTAGGATCGGCCATCCCGGCAGAATCCGTTTCGTCGCGCACGCGTTTTTGACATATTGTTAATCAGGTCGGGGATAAACCACGACAGGCCGCGACGTGTCGCCGGCTTAAAAAAACGAAGCAGGACAGGCGATCTGACATGACAATGGACATTATCTCCCGTCGCGGCATCTTGGGTGTGTTCGCGGCAACCAGTGTTGCGGCGACCCCGGTGATGGCGAATGCCTTCGGATTTTTGCGCGGCAATGCGGGCGACATGCGGCGGGTCAAGATGTACAACGGTCGGACCGGCGAGAGCATCGACACGGTCTATTGGGTCGACGGGAAATACATCCGCGAGGCCCTGAACGAGATCAACGTGTTCATGCGCGACTGGCGCACGGGCGAGGTGATCGGCATCGACCCGCGGATGATCGACGTGGCGGCCGCGTCCTCGCGCCTGCTGCAGACCAACGAACCCTACATGATGCTGTCGGGATACCGCTCGCCCCGCACCAACGCGATGCTGCGGCGCCAGTCCAGCGGCGTGGCGCAGAACTCGCTGCACCTGACGGGCAAGGCGGCCGACCTGCGGCTGAAGTCGCGCTCGGTCGGGCAGATGTACCAGGCTGCCGTGGCCTGCCGCGCCGGTGGCGTGGGACGCTACAGCCGGTCGAACTTCGTGCACATGGATTGCGGTCCCGTCCGCACTTGGGGCAGCTGATTTCAGACGACCTTTTCGCAAGGCGCAAACGCCCTCTGCCACCCGCAGACGGCGTTTTCCGCATTTTTCGGGCTTGCCGCCGCAACGCTGGCTTGCGACGCTGGCCGGAACAACAAGACAAGATCGGACCTGCATGAGCCCCCTCGAGACGCGCCGTTTCAAAACCGCCAAGAAAATCCAGGCCGCAGCCATCGAACTGGCCGTCCGCGACGGTCTTCCCAATGTCACGACCGAGGCGATCGCTCGCCACGCGGGCATCAGCACGCGGACCTTCTTCAACTACTACCCCTACAAGGAGGCGGCCCTGATGGGTCCGCCGCCCGACTATCCGCCCGAGGCGTCCGAGATCTTCATCGCCGGCAAGGGTCGCCTGATCGAGGATCTGGGCCTGCTGATCGAGGCGCATCTGGCCCGATATCTGAACGAACGAGAGCTGATCGGCGCGATGTTGGCCCTGTCCGACAAGGACCCCAAGCTGGAGGCGCTGCGCAACAGCGCCATGCTGGCGCGCCGCGCGCAGATGCGTACGCTGCTGCATCGGCGGATGCCCGGCTCGGACGAACGCGTGATCGAGATCCTGGCCGCCGCTATCATCGCCGCGACGAACGCCGCGACCAAGGATTGGGTGTCGGGCGCGCGCGAGGATTTCATCGCCGCAGCGCATGAGAACCTGTCGCTGATCCTGACGGCGGCCGAAATGTTGGACAAGCCCAGCTAGGGCGTCAGCAGCTTTCGGTACAGATCGTCCAGGAATGCCGCGCCCTCGGCCACGGGGTCGCGGCCGTCGCCTAGGACGGCGCGGACCTGCGTCTCGAAATCGGCATAGTGCTGGGTCATCGACCAGATCGAGAAGATCAGGTGGCGCGGCTCGACCCGCGCGAGCAGCCCTTGGTCCATCCAGCCTTCCAGAACCGCGACCGTCCGGTCGACGATCTGTCGCAGATCGCCGCCCAGGATTTCGGTCAGGTGCGGCGCACCCTGCAGGATCTCATGGGCGAACAGGCGGCTTTCGCGGGGATAGTCCTGCGACATCGACAGCTTGGCCTGCACATAGCGCAGCACCTCGGCCAGCGGCTCTCCGTCGGGGTCGATCTGGCGCATCGGCGCCAGCCACATCTCCAGCAGGGTCGTCAGCAGCGCCTTGTGGATTTCGTCTTTGGAGCCGAAATAGTACAGCACGTTCGGCTTGGACAGACCCGCGGCCCGCGCGATCTGGTCGATGGTCGCGCCGCGCAGTCCGTTGGCCGAAAACGCCTCCAACGCCCCGTTCAGGATCAGCTCCCTGTTTTTCTGCTGAATCCGGGTCATCTGGGGCATGCTGGTCTCTGTCATCGAAGCTCCGGCTCTGGCATGATCCGATTTTGGGCAGATCGGTCGGAATTGTCATCCGGCTTGTCAGGACGCTTGACTGCCCCCTGCCCCGTGCTAGCCTGATCCTGACCGTTTGGTCAATAATCCGTGAGGACGATGCCCATGCCGCTTGACCGCAAGCCCGCCCCGAATGACCTGCGCGCCTTCTGGATGCCCTATACCGCGAACCGTCAGTTCAAGTCGGCGCCGCGGATGTTGGTTGCGTCCAAGGACATGCATTACACGGCCGCAGACGGTCGCCAGATCTTGGACGGGACGGCAGGCCTGTGGTGCTGCAACGCCGGCCACTGCCGCCCCAGGATCACCGAGGCCGTGCAGGCCCAGGTCGGAGAGCTGGATTATGCCCCCGCCTTCCAGATGGGCCATCCGCTGGCGTTCGAGCTGGCCAACCGCATCGTGGACATCGCGCCCGACGGGATGGACCATGTCTTCTACACGAATTCGGGCAGCGAGGCCGTCGATACCGCGCTGAAGATCGCGCTGGCCTATCACCGGGCGCGGGGCGACGCGGCCCGCACGCGGCTGATCGGGCGCGAGCGGGGCTATCACGGCGTGGGCTTCGGCGGGATCTCGGTCGGGGGCATCGTGAACAACCGCCGCCATTTCGGCACATTGCTGGCGGGCGTCGACCACATGCCCCACACCCATCTGCCCGAGAACGTCTTCACCAAAGGGCAGCCGGAACACGGCGCCAACCTGGCCGACGAGCTGGAGCGCATCGTGGCCCTGCACGGAGCCGAGACGATTGCCGCCGTCATCGTCGAACCGATGGCCGGTTCGACCGGCGTCCTGATGCCGCCCAAGGGCTATCTGGAAAAGCTGCGCGCGATCACGAAAAAGCACGGCATCCTGCTGATCTTCGACGAGGTGATCACCGGTTTCGGACGCTTGGGCAGCCCGTTCGCGGCCCAGCATTTCGGCGTTGTCCCCGACATGATCACCTGCGCCAAGGGCCTGACCAACGGCGTGATCCCGATGGGCGCGGTCCTGGCCACCGCGGAGATCTATGACGCGTTCATGCAGGGCCCCGAGCACATCATCGAACTGTTCCACGGCTATACCTATTCCGGGAACCCGATCAGCTGCGCGGCGGCCATCGCAACCTTGGACACCTATGCCGAAGAAGGTCTGCTGACGCGCGCCGCGTCGCTGGAAACCTATTGGCAAGAGGCGATCCACGGGCTGCGGGACCATCCGAACGTGATCGACATCCGCAACATGGGCCTGATCGGCGCCGTGGAGCTGGCGCCGATCGAGGGTCAGCCGGGCAAGCGCGCCTTCGACATCTTTGTGCGCGCGTTCGAGGCCGGCATCCTGATCCGCGTGACGGGCGACATCATCGCCATGTCGCCACCCCTGATCATCAGCGAGGCGCAGATCGATCATCTGATCGGCACCCTTGGCGAGGTGCTGAAGACCGCCGCGTAAGCGGCCAAACCCATCCAGCCGACCCCGCGACAGAACGGGGCGGCCCGACAGGAAGGACTGCGAATGAGCGACGCAAGTGGCGTGATGACGGCTGCGAACATGACCGTCGATGGCGACCGGCTGTGGGACAGTCTGGACCAGATGGCCCAGATCGGCCCCGGCATCGCGGGGGGCTGCAACCGCCAGACCCTGACCGATGCCGATGCCGAGGGACGTAGCCTTTTCCAGCGCTGGTGCGAAGAAGCCGGCATGACGATGGGCGTCGACCGGATGGGCAGCATGTTCATGCGCCATGAGGGGGTCGAGCCCGATCTGGACCCCGTCTATATCGGCAGCCACCTGGACACGCAGCCGACCGGCGGGCGTTATGACGGGGTGCTGGGCGTCCTTGCCGGGCTGGAGGTCATCCGGTCGATCCGGGACCTGGGCATCCGCACGCGCCGCCCCATCGTAGTGACGAACTGGACCAACGAGGAAGGCGCGCGTTTCGCGCCCGCCATGTTGGCGTCGGGCGTCTTTGCGGGCGCCTTGACAGAGGATTACGCCAACAGCCGGCAGGATGCCGATGGCAAGCGTTTCGGCGACGAGTTGGACAGGATCGGCTGGCGCGGACCCGAAGCGCCGGGCGACCGCAAGATCCACGCGATGTTCGAACTGCATATCGAACAGGGCCCGATCCTAGAGGCAGAGGGCAAGCAGATCGGCGTGGTCACCCATGGCCAGGGGCTGTGGTGGCTGCAGGTGACGCTGACCGGCAAGGATGCTCATACCGGCAGCACGCCCATGGCGATGCGCGTGAATGCGGGCCTTGGCATGGCGCGGATCATAGAGGCGGTGCATCGCATCGCGATGGACCACCAGCCGGATGCGGTCGGCGCCGTCGGCCAAGCCAACCTTTTCCCGAACAGCCGCAATGTCATTCCGGGAAAGGCGGTTTTCTGCATCGATTTCCGGTCGCCCGATCTGGAGAAGCTGACGTCGATGCGGTCGAGGTTGGAAGCGGAGGCCGCTGAAATCGCCGCGGAACTGGGGCTGGGGATCGAGATCGAGCCGGTGGGGCATTTCGACCCGGTGACCTTTGATCCCGACCTGGTCGGCAAGGTGCGCGGCGCGGCCGAGAAGCTTGGCTATAGCTACATGGATATCGTGTCGGGCGCGGGGCATGACGCCTGCTGGATCGCCAAGGTTGCGCCGACAGTGATGATCATGTGCCCCTGCGAAGGCGGGCTGAGCCACAACGAGGCCGAGGCGATCACGCCGGACTGGGCGCGTGCGGGATGCGACGTGCTGCTGCACGCGGTGCTGGACGCGGCTGAGATCGTCCGCTGACGCGGACCGAGGCCGGGGGTTTCACCCCCGGACCCCCAGGGTATTTGGACAAAGAAGAAGAGGGATGCCATGAGCACGGTCATCAGGGGCGGAACCATCGTCACGGCGGATCTGAGCTATCAGGCCGACGTGCTGATCGAGGGGGGGCGTATTGCCGCGATCGGTCAGGGGCTGGTCGGTGACACCGTCCTGGACGCGGGCGGCTGCCTGATCATGCCGGGCGGGATCGACCCGCACACGCATCTGGAGATGCCCTTCATGGGCACCTATTCGGCCGACGATTTCGAGAGCGGGACGCGGGCGGCACTGGCGGGCGGCACGACGATGGTCGTGGATTTCGCGCTGCCGTCGCCGGGCCAGGGACTGCTGGATGCGCTGCAGATGTGGGACAACAAGTCCGGGCGCGCGCATTGCGATTACAGCTATCACATGGCGGTCACGTGGTGGGGCCAGCAGGTGTTCGACGAGATGCAGGCGGTCGTGGACCGCGGTATCACCAGCTTCAAGCATTTCATGGCCTACAAGGGCGCCTTGATGGTGAATGATGACGAGTTGTTCGCGTCGTTCCGTCGGGTGGGCGATCTGGGCGGCGTGGCGATGGTCCATGCCGAGAACGGCGATGTCGTGGCAGAACTGTCCGCACGACTGGTGGCCGAGGGGAACACCGGCCCCGAGGCCCACGCCTATTCCCGCCCGCCCCAGGTCGAGGGCGAGGCCACGAACCGCGCGATCATGGTGGCCGACATGGCGGGTGTGCCGCTGTATGTGGTCCATGTCAGCTGCGAGGACAGCCATGAGGCGATCCGCCGGGCTCGCGCCCAAGGCAAGCGGGTCTGGGGCGAGCCGCTGATCCAGCACCTGACGCTGGACGAATCCGAGTATTTCAACGCGGATTGGGATCATGCCGCACGCCGGGTCATGTCGCCGCCGTTCCGCAACAAGCAGCATCAGGACAGCCTGTGGGCCGGTCTGCAGTCGGGCAGCCTCTCGGTCGTGGCGACCGACCATTGCGCCTTCACAACCGATCAGAAACGTACCGGCATCGGCGATTTCACCAAGATCCCGAACGGCACCGGGGGTCTTGAGGATCGGATGCCGATGCTGTGGACGCATGGGGTCGGCACGGGGCGGCTGACGCCGAACGAGTTCGTGGCCGTCGCCTCGACCAACATCGCCAAGATCCTGGGGATGTACCCGAAAAAGGGCGCGGTCCTGGTCGGCAGCGACGCGGACCTGGTGGTCTGGGACCCCGAGGCGACCAAGACGATCACTGCCGGTGCCCAGCAATCGGCGATTGATTACAACGTGTTCGAGGGGCAGACCGTCAAGGGCCTGCCGCGCTTTACCCTGAGCCGCGGCGTCGTCGCGGCGACCGAGGGCACGGTCGACAGCCGCGAGGGGCACGGCGAATTCGTGGCCCGCGAGCCGCGCGGTCAGGTGAACCGCGCGCTGTCCGCCTGGAAGGACCTGACCGCGCCGCGCCCGATCCAGCGCGGCGGCATTCCCGCAAGCGGGGTGTGACTTGACCGTCATCGAGGCAAGCGGCGTCAGCCTGACCTTCCAGACCGCCGACGGGCCGGTGCACGCCCTCAAGGACGTGGACCTGTCCATCGCGCCCGGCGAATTCGTCAGCTTCATCGGGCCGTCGGGATGCGGCAAGACCACGTTCCTGCGCAGCATCGCCGCGCTGGAGACGCCCACCGACGGTACCCTGCGCGTCAACGGGATGGAGCCGGACGCGGCCCGACGGGCGCGCGCCTATGGGTACGTGTTCCAGGCACCGGGGCTTTATCCGTGGCGGACGATCGCGGGGAACATCTCTCTGCCGCTGGAGATCATGGGGTTTTCAAAGGCCGACCGCGCGGAACGCATCGCCCGGGTCATGGACCTGGTCGAACTGTCGGGCTTTGGCGGCAAGTTTCCGTGGCAGCTGTCGGGCGGCATGCAGCAACGCGCCAGCATCGCCCGCGCGCTGGCCTTCGACGCCGACATCCTGCTGATGGACGAACCCTTCGGCGCCTTGGACGAGATCGTGCGCGACCGCCTGAACGAGGCGCTGCTGGCCCTGTGGCGCAAGACCGGCAAGACCATCGGCTTTGTCACGCATTCGATCCCCGAGGCGGTCTATCTGTCGACCAAGATCGTCGTCATGTCGCCGCGTCCGGGCCGCATCACCCGCGTGATCGAAAGCACCCTGCCCCCGGACCGTCCGCTGGACATCCGCGACACCCCCGAGTTCATCGCCCTGGCCCACGAGGTCCGCGAGGGGCTGCGCGACGGGCACAGCCATGACTAGGGGGCGGCTTGTGCCCGTGATGACGGTGCTGCTGGCCATCGTCGCCGTCTGGTATCTGGCCGCGATCCGCATGAACGCCCAGTGGGAGCGTGACCAGGCTGCCCGGGCCGAGGTGACGCTGACCCTGCCCGACCTTGTCGCGCGCACCTTGGTCCAGGAACGCCCCGTGCTGCCCGCCCCCCACCAGGTGGCCGTCGGCCTGTGGGAGGGGCTGGCCGGTCAGGCCATCACCTCGCGCCGCAGCCTGGTCTGGCATGCTTGGGTGACCCTGTCCGCGACGCTGGCAGGCTTTGCCATCGGCACCGGCGCGGGTATCCTTTTGGCGATCGGCATCGTCCACAGCCGCAGCATGGACCAGTCTGTCATGCCCTGGGCCGTGGCCAGCCAGACCGTTCCGATCCTGGCCATCGCGCCGATGGTCATCGTGGTCCTGTCCAGCATGGGTGTCACGGGCCTTTTGCCCAAGGCGATCATCGCCGCATGGCTGTCGTTCTTTCCGGTGCTGGTCGGCATGGTCAAAGGCCTGCGCACCCCCGATGCGATGCAGCTGGACCAGATGCGCAGCTGGAGCGCCAGCAACGCCCAGGTCTTTTGGCGGCTGCGGCTGCCGTCGTCGCTGCCCTACCTGTTCGCCAGCCTCAAGGTCGCGATCGCCGCGGCGCTGGTCGGAACCATCGTGGGCGAACTGCCCGCCGGGGCGACCGCGGGCCTGGGCGCGCGCCTGCTGTCGGGCAGCTATTACGGCCAGACCGTCCAGATCTGGTCGGCGCTGTTCGTCGCGGCCCTGCTGGCCGCGGGCCTTGTGGCCATCGTCGGATGGCTGGAGCGACGCACCCTCAGCCGCATGGGGTTGGCACGATGACAGAGCTGCGCCTTGGTCGGACCTATTGGTTCCTGCAGAACATCCAGGCGGTCGCGGGGGGCATCGTCGCCTTGGTCGCCGCGCATTGGCTGGCGCCGACGGCCGCGCCGCTGGTGGCGGTGTGGCTGATCGCGTGGCTGTTCAACGCGTGGCTGGCCGGGTTCGACACGCCCGCCACGCGCGCCGTCGTGCCGATCATCTTTGGCGGCACGATCATCCTGCTGTGGGAGATGGCGGTCCGCGCCTATGCGATCCCGACCGTGATCCTGCCCGCACCCAGCCAGATCGCGGCCAGTTTCGCGGCCAATACCGGCATTCTGTGGACCGATTTCGTCCAGACGATCCTCAAGGGGGCGCTGACCGGCTGGATGATCGGGGCGGCGGCGGCGATTCTGACCGCCATCGCCATCGACCGCAGTCCCTTCCTGCAGCGCGGGCTGCTGCCCATCGGCAATTTCGTCGCCGCCCTGCCCATCGTCGGCATCGCTCCGATCCTGGTGATGTGGTTCGGCTTCGACTGGCAGTCCAAGGCCGCGGTCGTGGTGGTGATGGTCTTCTTCCCGATCCTGGTGAACATGGTCGCGGGCCTGCGCGCCACCGATGCGATGCAGCGCGACCTGATGGCCAGCTGGGCCGCCCCCTATGGCGCGGCGCTGTGGAAGCTGCGTCTGCCCGCCGCGATGCCCTTTCTGTTCAACGGGTTGAAGATCACCACCACGCTGGCCCTGATCGGGGCGATCGTTGCCGAATTCTTCGGCAGCCCGACGCGCGGCATGGGTTTCCGCATCTCGACCGCGGTGGGGCGTCTGGACCTGCCGTTGGTCTGGGCCGAAATTGTCGTGGCGGCGCTGGCGGGAACGCTGTTCTATGGCATCGTTGCGCTGATCGAGAAGAAGGTGACGTTCTGGCACCCGTCGCAGCGCAACTAACCAGGGCCGCATCCCCATCCGGGGCGGATCCCACCAACAGGAGAGATGGGAAATGACACGACTGATGACCGGGGCCGCGGCCCTTGCGCTGATGGCCGGAGGGGCGCAGGCGGGCGATCTGACGCTGCAGCTGAAATGGGTCACGCAGGCCCAGTTCGCGGGCTATTACGTCGCGCAGGAAAAGGGTTTCTACGAGGAAGAGGGCGTCAACCTGACCATCCTGCCGGGCGGTCCTGACATTGCCCCGACCCAGGTTCTGGCCGGCGGCGGCGCGGACGTGATCGTCGAGTGGATGCCTGCGGCGCTGGCCGCGCGCGAAAAGGGCCTGCCGATGGTGAACATCGCCCAGCCCTTCAAGGCGTCGGGCATGATGCTGACCTGTCTGAAGGAAAGCGGCATCAGCGATCCGGCGACCGATTTCGCGGGCAAGACCCTGGGCGTCTGGTTCGCGGGCAACGAATATCCGTTCCTGTCCTGGATGAACACGCTTGGCCTGTCGACCGAGGGCGGCCCCGAGGGTGTGACCGTGCTGAAGCAGGGCTTCAATGTCGATCCCCTGCTGCAGAAACAGGCGGCCTGCATCAGCACGATGACCTACAACGAGTACTGGCAGGTGATCGACGCCGGCATCGCCGAGAACGACCTGGTGACCTTCAAGTACGAGGACCAGGGCGTGGCCACCCTTGAGGATGGCCTTTACGTGCTGGAGGAGACGCTGGAGGACAGCGAGAAGGTGACCGACCTGGTGGGCTTTGTCCGCGCCAGCATGCGCGGCTGGCAATACGCGGCCGAGAACCCCGAGGAGGCCGCCCAGATCGTCCTGGACAACGACGAGACCGGCGCCCAGACCCTGGAGCATCAAACCCGCATGATGACCGAGATCGCCAAGCTGCTGGAAGGTTCGGACGGCACCCTGGCCAAGGCCGATTACCAGCGCACCGTCGATATCCTGCTGTCGGGCGGGTCCGACCCGGTGATCCAGGCCGCCCCCGAAGGGGCGTGGGTGTCGACCATCACCGACCGCGCCTTCGACTGAACGACGGGCGGGCCACCCCATCGGGCGGCCCGCCTTATTCCGCTGGCTGCGCCGCCGCGCGTCGCGCCTGCCTGCGGACGCGCCTGCGTCCGTCCCATGCCAGCAGCGTCGGCGTCAGGATCAGCGTGACCGCAGTCGCCACCACCAGCCCCCCTGCGATCCCCGTCGACAGCTGGATCCAGAACTGGCCCGAAGGCGCGCCCAGAAACAGGTCGCGGCCGGTGAAATCGATGGTTATGCCCAGCACCATCGGCACCAGGCCGATGACCGTCGTGCCGGCCGTCAACAGCACCGGACGCACCCGTTCCGACGCCGCACGCCGCGCCGCGCGGTCCGGATCGTCGCCGGCCCCGCGATATTCGTTATAGGCGTCGATCAGCACGATGTTGTTGTTCACCACGACGCCCGCCAGGGCCATGATGCCGATGCCGCTCATCACGATCGAGAATGCTTCCTGCCGGATCATCAGCCCAAGGAACACTCCCGAGATAGAGAACACGATCGCCGTCAGCACCAGCAGCGCCTGATAAAAGCTGTTCATCTGGATCAGCAGGATGGTGAACATCAGGAAGATCGCCGCGACGAACGCCCCCATCAGGAAGGTCATCGCCTCCTGTTGGTCCTCGATCTCTCCTCCGAACGTGACCTCGACGTCGTCGGGCAGATCGGCCTGGTCGATGCTGGCTTGGATGAGCGCCAACTCGGCCTGCAGCGTGGCGCCCGGGGCCAGGTCCGCGGTCAGGGTCTGGGTTTCTCTCGCGGCGATGCGGGTGATGGCAGAGGGTGCAGGCGCCGGGATCATCTGCACCATGTTGGAAATGGGCACCTGCGCGCCGGACGGACCGGCGACACGCAATGACGACAGGTTCTCCAGATTGCGCTGATCTGACGGATAGCGCAGGGCGATGTCGACCTCGTCATCGGCGAAATCGGGAAGGTAGGTGCCTAAGTTCACCCCCGTCGTCAGCAGCTGGACCGCGGTGCCGATGGTGTTCATGTCGATGCCGAAGCGCGCCGATTCCTCTCGGTCGACGACCAGCCGGATCTCGGGGTTGGGTCGGGGCGTGTCGTTGGCGATGTCAACGAAGCGGCCCTGTGCCTGCATCAGCTGTTCGATCTTGGCCGACGCCTGCTGCAGTGCCGGGCGATTGGAGGCCGATATCTCGATCTGGACCGGGCGGGACGCACCGGGCCCGGATGCCGCGGCCTCGATCTGGATGCCCAGGCCCGGCACCTCCGCCGTGGCGGCGCGCAGCTGGTCGATCACCTCGGTCGAGGGGGCGCGGGTGCGCCAGTCGGTGAACTCGACCTGAATCTGGCCGATCACGTCGCTGGAGAGGCTGGAGCGGACACGCTCCTCGACGCTGCCGATGGTGCGGGAATAGACGCGCTCGATGCCCTCGAAACCCAGGACCTGTTCCTCGATCAGGCGCACCAATCGGTCGCTCTCCTGGACGGAGAGGTTGCCGTTCGCGGTGATCTGGACCTGCGCGCGCTCGGCGTCGGTCTCGGGAAAGAACTCGACCCCGCGGTTCAGGTGCGAATAGGCATAGAGGATCACCAGCACCGTCAGGATCGACAGCCCCAACGTGGCGCCGGGCCGTGCGATGGTCCAGATCGACAGGCGCGCCATCGCGCCCGACGTGTCGTCGGGATCTGGTTCGGGCGGCAGCGCCTGCCCCCCGCCCACGACGCTGCCCGTCACCGGCACGAAGACCAGCGCCATCAGCAGCGACATCAGCAGCGTGGCGATCATTGTGGCGGGCAGATAGAACATGAACTGTCCGGCCAGCCCCGGCCAGAACAGCAGCGGAAAGAACACCGCCAGCGTGGTCGCGGTGGACGAGGTGATCGGCCATGCCATCCGCTGCGCCGCCAGCAGGTAGGCCTCGGCCTTGCCATGACCCTTGGCGATCAGGCGTTCGCCCATCTCGACCACCACGATGGCGCCGTCGACCAGCATGCCGACCACCAGGATCAGCGCGAACAGCACGATCACGTTCAGCGTGAAACCAAGCGCCCAGATGATCAGGATGCCGCCCAGGAACGATCCTGGGATGGCCACCGCCACCAGCAGCGATGCACGCAAGCCCAGAAACAGCACGGTGACCAGCATCACCAACACCACCGCCGCGATCACGTTGTTCTGCAGGTCCGACAGAAGGGTGCGCATCTCCTTGGACTGGTCGTTCATGAAGACGACGCCGACCTGTTCGGGCCAGTCGGCGCGGGTCTGCGCCACCACGTTGCGGACCGCGGCGACGGTGTCGATCACGTTCGCGCCCACCGTCTTGCGCACGTCGATGGCGAGGGCGGGCTGTCCGTCGATGCGGGCAAAGCTGACCGGATCTTTAAAAGTCTGACGCACCTCGGCCACGTCCTGAACGCGCAGCACGGTGGCCCCGTCGACCAGCACCGGGATCGACATGATCTCGTCCAGGCGGACGACGGTGCCGGGGATCGACACCCCGATGCGGCCGGCCCCGGTGTCGAAGGACCCCGCCGCGATCAGCTGGTTGTTGGCCTGGATCGCCTGCGAAAGTTGCCCCGGAGAGATGCCATAGGTCTCCAGCGCCAGCGGATCGATCAGGATCTCCAGCTGGTCCTCGCGCTCTCCGGTCAGGTCGGCCTGCAGGACGCCGCTGACGGTCTCTATCTCGTCGCTCAACGCGCGGCCAAGGCGGATCAGCTCGCGTTCCGGGACGGGGCCGGACAGCGCCACCGTCAGGATCGGGAACAGCGCCATGTCGATCTCGCGCACGAAGGGGCCGTCGGCCTCGGGCGGAATGTCCGGGCCCGCGTCATCGACCGCATCCTTGACCGACTGCAACGCCTGCGCCTGATCGAAGCCGGGGCGGAACTCCAATGTGACCGAGGCGAAACCCTCGCTGGCCACGGTCTCCATCCGCCGCAGCCCCTCCAGCGCGTTCACCTGCCGCTCGATCGGTTCGGCCAGCAGGGTGGCGGCATCCTCGGCGCTGACGCCGCTATAGGTGACGTTCACGATGAAGATCGGGATGTCGACCTCGGGCATCGATTCCTTGGGGATGGTGACATAGGCCGTGAAGCCCGCCAGCAGCAGGCCCACCATCACCATCATCACCGTGCGGGCGCGGGAAAAGCCCGCCGCGATGATCCCGTTCATGGGCCGGCCACGGCGTCAGATGCCTGGGCCGTGCCCAGAAGCGCCGCCGCATCGGTCGCCCCGTCGCCCACGACATCGCGATAGGGTTCGGGCGTGTCGCTGACACGGGCCTGCTGCCCATCGCTCAATGCGCCCTGAGAGATGGTGACGACCCGCGCGCGGTCCTCCAGCCCGGTGACCCAGATCGCCTCGGCGCGGGCCTGCACGATCTGGACCGGCGCGAAACGCAGGGTCTGGCCGTCTTCGGCCACAACGAACACGCCGATCCGCCCGGCGTCATCCAGCCGGATCAGCGCCGGCGACAGCCGATGCGCGCGCACCGCGTCCATCGCCAGCGATATCTGCGCGCTGAGGCCCGCGGGCACGGCATTGTCTGGGTTCGGAACCTCGACCTCGACGCGGAAGGTGCGCGTCTCGGCCGTGGCGACCGGCGCGATGAAGCGCACGCGGCCCTCGGCCTCGCGGCCGCCCTGGAACACGACCTGTGCGGATTGGCCAAGCGCGACCGAGGTGATCTCGGACTGGCGGACCTCGATCTGGGCGATCAGGGGATCGTTGCGCACGATCTCAAGGACCTCTCCGCCCGCATCCACGAAGCTGCCCAGTTCGGCCATGACGTTGCTGACGGTGCCGCTGATCGGGGCGGTCAGACGGGTGTTCTGCAGTTCCAACTGGGCCGCGCGCAGTTCGGCCCGGGCCGATTCCAGCTGTGCGAAGCGCGACTGCAGCTCCGCCTCCGAGGTCACGCCCCGTTCCCGCAACTGCCGCGCGGCGTCATAGTCGCGCTCGGCCGATCCCACGGCCGCCTCGGCGCGCGCCACGCCGGCTTCGCGGTCGTCGGCCGACAGCAGCGCCAATTGCTCGCCCTGTTCGGCAACGTGGCCCTGGCGCACGACCTCCTCGACGATCCCTGCGGTGCGCGCCCGCAGGATCGACGTCTGGTCTGGCACAACATTCCCGAACAGCACCGTCCGCGGCACGATCTCCTCGGCGACGGACATGCTGGCCGCGACATGGGGAACCGCCACCTCGACCGGGGCGGCCTCGGCGGGGGGTTCACGGTTCAGCATGCCGCCACCGATCCAGAAGGCCAGAAAGCCCAGGATCGCCAGAAAGGCGAGCGTCGAGGAGGACAGGTACCGCGTCATCGTCAATCCATGTCAGGGGCCCCGCCCCGGCCATGGCACCGGGCGGTCTTGTCATCCTAGATGGTTTCTTGGAACGCGCAGGTCAACAGTCGTGACCCTTGTCCCCTGCGTCAAGGCGTCCGCCGTAGCCAAGATCCATGCCCGCCCCCGCGCGTTCCCCTGCCGGAACCACGGCCAGAGAGGATTGATGACACAATGCGCCGCAGCGATCCTGATCGCCTTGGCGCACCCTGCCTAGGCGGGCTGACCAGCATCTAGAAAACGAACGGACCGGCGCGCAATTGCCGCGTGATCGACCGGTCGCCACCGGACGAGGGCAGTCGGGCGGATCTGTCCTGCCCCGGCGTTGCGGGATAGCCCTATCTGCTGTGTCAGACCGACGGCCGCGAGGCGGTGACCTATGGCCATGCCGACGGGCCGGGCATGCCGACATTCGGTGCCTTCGGCCATGCGGGGGCCCACCGGGGAATGGCGCATGGCGCAGGTCGGCAGCCGGCCCGTCCCCGTCGCGGCCATCCAGCGCTTTCACTTGGCCGATGCCGATGGCAGGTGAAGCACGCGATCCTGGTCGTCTCCAGGGTCGGTCAGCCGGACGACCGCGCCGCATGCATGATGGGCTACGTGTCCGACCATGATGGCGCCGCGGCGAACCGGCGCGCCCGCCGGATCGCCGACAGCGCCGCGACCCATAACTGCGCCCGTGACCGCCCGGTGGTGGAGTCGTCTGCCGCCCAAGTTCCGCCGCGCTGACGGTTTCGGCCAAGGTCTGCACAAAACAGGTGACAGGGCATGCCTTATGCGTGTCAAATGGCACATAATGCAATCATGACGGGAGCTCCTGATGTCGGCATCTGGTCCCTACGGTCGTTGCGGGGTGCTGACCTTGGCGCTGCTGACGGCTGCTTGTGCATCGGCCCCGACCGGGCCGGCATCGACGATCGACGTCCAGGCCTCGGCGCCCGGTCCTGCCACCTGCCCTGCCACGACGGCGGACCAGCAGGCGGCCGGGGTGCGGGTGACCAACGCGCTTCGGCAGCGATCCGGCCTGCCCCCGGTGCAGGCGAACGATCTGCTGGCGCGCGCCGCGGCACGGCATGCCTGCGACATGGCGCAACGCGGCCGCATGACCCATGCGGGCAGCCGCAGCTCGGGCCCGTCGCAGCGGGTCAAGGCGCTTGGCTATGCGCCCACCGTCACGGCAGAAAACATCGCCGCGGGGCCGTTCGGCCTGGATCGGGTGCTGGCGGAATGGAACGCCTCTGCGGGCCATGTCTCGAACATCATGATCCCGCAGGTCAGCAACTTCGGCATCGGGCAGGCGCTCGGCGCGGATGGGCGCACGCGTTACTGGGCGGCGGTCTATGCGGCGCCACGCGGCAGATAGGGGCGATGCCTGTCCTGACCGGAAAGACAGGTTAGCAAATTGAACAAATGACCTATATAAGGCTACGATAGTATCGGAGTCAGTATCATGTTTCGCCTGTCCCTCTGCGCCATCCTGGCGCTGTCCGCCTGCGCCGCTCCGAAAGACCCCTGCGCCGATCTGTGCATGAGCGCCTTCGTCGAGTACGAGCCAGGCTTCGAGCCCTGATCACCCCGAAACGGCGGTGATGCCGCCGACGTGTCTGTCCTTTTTCCTGCAAAGGCGTATCGTTTCCACCCGCCGGTCCCCGGCGGCTATTGGAGAAACGAACATGGCCAAGGGCATGGACAAACGCAAACGCGACGAAAAGAAGCCGAAGAAGCAGAAGCCCAAGACGAACGCTTCGGCGCCCAGCACCAAGGATGTCGTCTCGGCGGCCGTTGCTGCCAAGGGCAAATGACCATCGCGGTGAGGCAGCGCGTCTGACGGTGTCGGTGGCTGATCATAAACGCGCGTGACACATGGGCATGAACGTGATGCGGGATGGGGATCAGCGGAGCTGCACCCATCTCCGGTGGTTCATGATGGCTGACCTCTGCCCCTTCATGGCGCCTCACTCCGCGACAATATCAATCGCCAGACGCGTAGGGCTGCGCCGATCATGAACAAAAGGCGGCCCAGATGGACCGCCTTTTCCACTCATGATCGCCTGCAGACCGCTTCAGATCAGCCGCATTTGGAATGGCCGCAGCTGGGGCAGGTCATGCAGCCCTCGACCATGCGCATACCGTACTGACCGCAGCTGGAGCAGGCGGGGCCGCGCGGCGCCTCGCCCACGGCCATCACTTCGGCCTGCGGGTCGGACTTGAGGCCCAGCCCCTCGCCCGCCAGGAAGCCCGTCTCGATCAGGTGGCGTTCGATCACGCCGCCGATGGCTGCCAGGATCGAGGGGACATAGCGGCCCTGCATCCAGGCCCCGCCGCGCGGATCGAAGACCGCCTTCAACTCCTCGACCACGAAGGACACGTCGCCCCCGCGGCGGAACACGGCCGAGACCATGCGCGTCAGCGCGACCGTCCAGGCGTAATGCTCCATGTTCTTGGAGTTGATGAAGATCTCGAACGGGCGGCGGTGGTTGCCGTGGATGATGTCGTTGATCGTGATGTAGATCGCGTGCTCCGACCCCGGCCATTTCAGCTTGTATGTCGCGCCCTCCAGCGCCGCGGGACGGTCCAGCGGCTCGGTCAGATAGACGACATCCGCGCCCTTGTCGGCCTCCGGCGCCTTTTCGGTCGTCTCGCTGACGGACAGCACCGAGCCGGTCACGTCGTTCGGACGATAGGTCGTGCAGCCTTTGCAGCCCAGATCCCACGCCGCCATGTAGACGTCCTTGAACGCCTCGAAGCTGATGTCCTCGGGGCAGTTGATGGTCTTCGAGATCGAGCTGTCGACCCATTCCTGCGCCGCGGCCTGCATGGCGACGTGGTCCTTGGGTGCCAGCGTCTGCGCGTTCACGAAGTAATCGGGCAGCGCCGCGTCGCCCTTCAGGTCGCGCCACATCTGCACGGCGTAATCGACGACCTCCTCCTCTGTCCGCGAACCGTCCTTCTGCAGGACCTTGCGCTTGTAGGCATAGGCGAAGACCGGCTCGATCCCCGACGACACGTTGCCCGCATAGAGGCTGATCGTGCCCGTCGGCGCGATCGAGGTCAGCAGGGCATTGCGGATGCCGTGCTTGGCGATCGCGTCGCGGACGTCGGCGTCCATCTTGGACATGAAGCCCGAGGCCAGGTATTTCTTGGCGTCGAATAGCGGGAAGGCGCCCTTCTCCTTGGCCAGATCGACGGATGCCAGATAGGCAGACCGCGCGATGGCCTTCATCCAGACGCGGGTCTGCGCAACCGCGTCATCGGCGCCGTAGCGCAGGCCCAGCATCAGCAGCGCGTCCGCCAGACCGGTCACGCCCAAGCCGATGCGACGCTTGTTGCGGGCCTCCTCGGCCTGCGCGTCCAGCGGGAATTTCGATGCATCGACCACGTTGTCCATCATCCGGACCGCCGTGCGGACAAGATCGTCCAGGCCTTCGGGGTCCAGTTCGGCCGTCTCGGTGAACGGATTCTTGACCAGCCGGGCCAGGTTGATCGAGCCCAGCAGGCAGGCGCCATAGGGCGGCAGGGGCTGCTCGCCGCAGGGGTTGGTGGCCGCGATCGTCTCGACATAGGACAGGTTGTTGGCCTTGTTGATCCGGTCGATGAAGATCACGCCCGGCTCGGCGAAATCATAGGTCGCCTTCATGATCCGGTTCCACAGGTCCAGCGCCTGGACGGTGCTGTAGACCCGGCCCTCGAACTTCAGGTCCCAAGGCGCATCGGCGCGCACGGCATCCATGAAATCGTCGGTGATCAGCACCGACAGGTTGAACATGCGCAGGCGCGCACTGTCCTGCTTGGCCAAGATGAACTGTTCCACGTCCGGGTGGTCGCAGCGCATCGTCGCCATCATCGCGCCACGGCGCGAGCCGGCCGACATGATCGTGCGGCACATCGCATCCCAGACATCCATGAAGGACAGCGGGCCCGACGCATCGGCCGCCACGCCCTTGACCACCGCGCCCCGCGGGCGGATCGTGCTGAAGTCGTAACCGATGCCGCCGCCCTGCTGCATGGTCAGAGCGGCCTCCTTCAGCATGTCGAAGATGCCGCCCATGCTGTCGGGGATGGTGCCCATGACGAAGCAGTTGAACAGCGTGACCGACCGGCCCGTTCCGGCACCGGCCAGGATGCGGCCCGCGGGCAGGTACTTGAAGTCCTCCAGCGCGGAATAGAACTTGTCCTCCCACTTGGCCGGGTCGCTTTCCACGCGCGCCAGGTCGCGCGCGACGCGACGCCAGCTGTCCTCGACCGACCCGTCGACGGCCTGCCCCTCGGAATCCTTCATCCGGTACTTCATGTCCCAGATCTGTTCGGCGATGGGGGCGGCAAAGCGGGTCATACGCTCATTCCTTGGTGGTTTGTTCAGGGTTGGACACCAGATATAGCGTCAAAACGCAGCTGGCAAGGTCTTGACAGGGGTCGGCCCGATGGTTTCAGGCCGGTGTGGCAAGACCGCGAAAATCGGCTTCTATCGCAGAATAGCATGCTGCCGAAAGGGTCTTGCGGTCGTTTCCTGCGACGGGAATCGGGGGGTGCAGCCGGACGGTCACATACCCGTGGCGTCTTGCCGCAAGAATCGACAGCAGGTGCGGCCCCAGATCCATATCCGCCCACCAGCCATAGAATCGCGGGTCCTGCCCCGGCGGCGCGTGATACACGGCACTGACCGGCTGGATCGCCAGACCGGCGGGCAGGTCGTTGGCCAGAAACCCCTGGAACAGGGTCGGCTTGAACGGCAGGACGCGGCGTCCGTCGCTGGACGTGCCTTCGGGGAAGAACAGCAGGCGATGCCCGGCGCGGATGAGTTCGGCAAATTCCAGCGCCTGCGCACGGGCCAGTTTCGGGTCGCGTGTCACGAAATGCGTGTCGGTCACGCGGGTCAGGATGTTGATGCCGGGCCAGCGGGCGACCTCGGCCTTGCTGACGAAGAAGACCGGCAGGGCGGCGTTCAGCGTCAGGATGTCCAGCCAACTGGAATGGTTCGCCACGACCGCGCCGGGGCCTCGCAGGGGCGTCCCCTCGCGCCGCCAACTCAGGCCGATGCAGGCCAGAACCAGGCGGCAGACGATCTGGACATGCGGTCCGGTCCAGGGGCGGCGGCGGCCATGCACCAGTCGCTCGATCCCGCGCAGCGGCAGGATCAGCAGCACGCCCAGCATCAGCACCAGAACCGCCGGCACGCCGCGGCGGATCACCCGCAGCCAGTCGCGCAGCCCGCGCGGGCGGGCCGGCACAGGCGGTTCGGCATCGCGCCAGGTCGGGCTCATGTCGGCTGCCAGCGGCTTTCGTAGAATTGCTTGTGCTTGGCGGACATCGCGCCCGTGTCCATCAGCAGGAACACATCGGTCGTGTTGAAGGCACGGTCGATGAACGCCCCCTCGCCCACCAGACCGCCAAGGCGCAGATAGGCCTTGATCAGCGCAGGCATCCCGACCAGCGCCTCGCGCCGGTCCAGGCGGTCGGGGGCGATCAGGTCCATGGTCTGGAACCCGTCGGGCCGCGCCCGGGGCCGCAGGTCCGGCGGGGCCAGGTGATGGTGGTGCAGCCACGACAGCGACGGTGCCAGCAGCGTCGGGTCCGTGCCGTGAAAGCTGGCCACGCCGAACAGGATCTGGATGCCGTGGTCCAGCACATAGTCGGCCAGCGCGTTCCACATCAGGAACATCGCCGCCCCGCCCCGGTGATCGGGATCGACACAGGATCGCCCCAGTTCCAGCAGCGGTCGGCCGCTGTCGCGCAGCGGGGCCAGGTCGTATTCGCCGTCGCAGTAGAACCGCCCGAAATCGACCGCCACATCGCTGCGCAGCAGGCGATAGACGCCGACCACGTGATCCAGCGCCTCCGCGTCGCGGCGCGTGTCGATCAGGCACAGGTGGTCGACGACGGGGTCGAACTCGTCCCGTTCCAGCCGGGCGTCGTGATCGACCAGCGGGCCTGTGCCGCCCAGCTCCTCGACGAACACGCGATAGCGCAGGCGCTGCGCGGCCATCAGGTCGCGGGGCGTCGTGGCAAGGCGGATCTGGAAAAAGGCAGGGTCGGCGCGGTTCACGATGGCCTCGGTGCTTGGGCTGCGGCCTGTCTAGGAAAGCCGCGCGGCCAATGCAACACGTGCGGCCCAAGTTCCGCTTGCATCGCGCAACCTTCAGTTGCATCGTCGCGCAAGCAATATCAGGAGTTTACATGTCGCCCATGCGCAGGACCTGCAACGCCACGCGGCGTCCGTCGATGACCTGCTTGCCGGCCTCGGTAAAGTTCACGGTGATGCGGTCGCCGATCCGGGACTGGACCTGCCCCTCGCCCCATTCGGGCGCGCCGGGATGACGCACGATCATGCCGGGTTCCAGGATATCGTTCACCGCGAAAACTCCATTTCTCTGCACTTTGGAAGGTAATCATACATGACGGTCGATACAACGCGGATCGCTGCGGGCGATCTGGCCGCACTGCTGGGATCGCGGCTATGCCATGACCTGGTGTCGCCCCTGGGGGCCATCGGCAACGGGGTCGAGCTGCTGGAGATGTCGCCCGATTTTCCGGGCCTGGCCCAATCTCCCGAACTGCGCCTGATCTCTGAAGCGGTGGGTGCGGCACGCGCACGCATCCAGGCCTATCGCATGGCGTTCGGCATGGCGCAGGGCGAACAGCGGATCGGGCTGGCCGAGTTGCGCCGTCTGCTGGACGGGATCGCCGCACAGGGCCGCCTGACGATCACCCTGGACGCCGCAGGCGATTTCGCGCGGCCCGAGATCCGCATGCTGGTGCTGGCGGTGATGTGCATGGAAAGCGCGATGCCCTGGGGCGGCCGGGTGATCGTGCTGCGGGACGGCCCGCAATGGCGGCTGGTCGCGGAGTGCGACCGCAGCAAGGTCGATCCGACCCTGTGGGGCTGGCTGGACGGTCCGCAACCCCGCACCCTCGCCCCGTCCGAGGTGCATTTCGCCCTGCTGGCCGAGGCCGCGCGGGCCGAGAACCGCCCCCTGCGCCATGAATTCGACGACACCGGGGGCGAGATCGCGTTCTAGGCGCGGATCGTCCCGTCGCCCGTGACCAGATATTTGAAGCTGGTCAACTGTTCCGCCCCCACCGGCCCGCGGGCATGCATCTTGCCCGTGGCGATGCCGATCTCGGCGCCCATGCCGAACTCTCCACCGTCCGCGAACTGGGTCGAGGCGTTCCGCATCAGGATCGCGCTGTCCAACCCGGCAAAGAACCGTTCGGCGGTCGCGTCATCCTCGGTCAGGATCGATTCGGTGTGCTGGCTGCCATGGCGGCGGATATGGGCGATGGCCTCCTCGACCCCGTCCACCAGCTTGGCGGCGATGATCATGTCCAGGAACTCGCGCCCGAAATCGTCGGGCTTGGCCGGCACGGTGCCGGGGATGCGCGCCAGATCGCCATCCGCACGCACCTCGACCCCCGCCTCCAGCAGGTCGCGGATCAGGACGTCGCCATGGCGGTCATGGAACGCCCTGTCGATCAGCAGGCATTCGGCCGACCCGCAGACACCGGTGCGCCGCGTCTTGGCGTTCAGCACCACGCGCCGCGCCTTTTCCAGATCGGCCGCGGCGTCGGCATAGATGTGGCAGATCCCCTCCAGATGCGCAAAGACCGGCACGCGGGCCTGGTCCTGCACCAGCCCGACCAGCCCCTTGCCGCCACGCGGGATGATCACGTCGATCAGCCCCTGTGCGCCCAGCATGGCGCTGACCGCCGTGCGGTCGCGCGTGGGCACCATCTGGATGGCGGTTTCCGGCAGGCCCGCCGCGCGAAGACCCTCGACCATGCAGGCATGGATCGCGCTGCTGGAATGCAGGCTTTCCGAACCGCCGCGCAGGATCACCGCATTTCCGGACTTCAACGCCAGCGCCCCCGCATCGGCGGTCACGTTCGGCCGGCTTTCATAGATGACCCCGATAACGCCGATGGGCGTGCGCACGCGGCGGATATGCAGACCGGTGGGTCTGTCCCACTCCGCGATGACCTGCCCGACCGGATCATCCTGTTCGGCAACTTCGCGCAGGCTTTGCGCGATCGCGGCGATGCGTGCGCCGTCCAGACGCAGCCGGTCCAGCATCGCATCCGACAGCCCCTTTTCGCGCGCGAAGTCCAGATCGCGGGCGTTGGCCGTCAGGATATCAGGGGTACGGGCGGTGATGGCGTCGGCGGCGGACAGCAGGGCCATGCGTTTCGGTCCGGCTGGCGTCTGCGCCAGAACCACCGCGGCCTCTCGGGCGGCGGCACCAAGGGCGTCGATCAGTTGCCGGGCTTGGACCATGTCCGTCATCGCTTCCTCCGATACGCAAAATCGACGCTGTCTTAGCGTGATCCTGCCGAGAAGGGGAAGGGAAGAAATGGCGCGGTTGACGGGGCTCGAACCCGCGACCCCCGGCGTGACAGGCCGGTACTCTAACCAACTGAGCTACAACCGCGCATTTCCTTCGGGCGAATGATGAGTTGTGGCGCGGTTGACGGGGCTCGAACCCGCGACCCCCGGCGTGACAGGCCGGTACTCTAACCAACTGAGCTACAACCGCCCAACTCATCCCCCGGACGATCGCCCGCCGGAGTAGGCCGTGGTTTACGCAGACCGCCGTGCGGCGTCAAGGGTGCGTTGAACGAATTTTGCCACATTTGGGCAAATCTTTGAAATAACAGTGCAAAGAACGCGAACGGGGCGCCCGATGGGCGCCCCGATGAACCAAGCAACTTGTAAACAAACAGGGTGGGATCAGTCGCGGACGGTTTCCATGTCGAATTCCGGCAGCGCTTCCAGTTCTTCCTGGCTGTAGTTGGTCGCCAGAACCGTGTCGTCGCCGAACATCGCCATGTTCAGGACATCACGATCCAGTAGCACGGTGTGCGTGCCCATGCCCAGAAAACCGCCGATGTCGGCGATGTAACCCATGACCTGACCGTCCGGCGACATCACGATGTCGGACACAGTCGCGATCTCGTTCCAGTCACCCGGAACCGCATCGCCCGTTGCATCGGTCCATTCGGTGGTCGACGGTTGGTTGGTCGTATAGATCGCGCGGCCCTGCAGCCACGATGCGGTGATGCCGGGATTCTCGGCCGACAGCGTCACTTCCATGTCGCTCATGTCGGTCGCCATGTCGTCGGCGGGCATCGTCTCGGCAGGCATGGCATCCGCCGGCATGGTCTCTGCGGGCATCGTTTCTGCGGGCATCGTCTCGGCCGGCATGGCGTCGGTGGCCGGGGGCGTCGCCGCGTCCTGTGCGAACACCGGAGCCGCAAATGCCAGAGCAGCAGCCGTCGTCATCATGAGGGTTTTCATTCTAGATCTCCGCATCAATTCTTTGTTTCGATGACGTCTTTTCGTCATCTTCACGGCATTAACGCGGGCATTTCGAAGACCGTTCCCTAAACATTTGTCTGATCTAGTCACGTGATCGTGGGTGACTGATCCGTCCTCCGCAGGCCGGTGCCGGAACGCCCGTGGTCATCGGCCCCGATATGGGCAGCCCCCGCAGCACGCGCACCGCAAGCCAGCCGAAGGCCTGCGCCTCCAGCATGTCGCCGTTCAGACCGATCGCCTCGACCGGCCGGACGGGCACGGGCAACGCTGCTGTCAGCGAGTCCATGATGGCCGTATTGTGGCGCCCCCCGCCGCAGACCAGAACCTGCGCAGGCATCGCGGGCAGCCACGCCATGCCTGCCGCAACCGATCCGGCCAGTGCCGACACCAGCGTCGCTGCCGCATTGGCATCGGACAGCGGGGCAACCGCGCGGGTCAGGCCAGCGAACTGATCGCGATCCAAGGATTTAGGGGCGGGTCGCCGGAACCACGGATCATCCAGGAACGCCGCGACGATGTCCTGATCGGCGGTGCCGCTGGCCGCCAGTGCGCCGCCTTCGTCCCGCGACTGACGGCGGCGCCGGCGCATCAGGTCGTTCAATGGCGCGTTCGCAGGCCCCGTGTCGAAGGCGACGCAGGCACCGGCGGTCTCGGGTGCGGGGGCCGTGGGATCCACCCAGCTGATGTTGCCGACGCCGCCTAGGTTCAGGAACCCCACGGGGGCCGCGGGCAGGCACCCCTGCCCCACGGCCCAGTTCGCGCAGGCCCAATGAAAGAACGGCACCAATGGCGCGCCCTCGCCTCCCTGACGCACATCCTCGGACCGGAAATCCCAGACCACGGGGCGATCCGTCATGCGCGCCAGCGCCGCGCCGTCACCCGCCTGATGCGTGCCGCGCCCGCGCGGATCGTGGGCCAGCGTCTGGCCGTGAAACCCGATCAGCTGCGCATCTGGAAACTGCCGTGCCAGATCGGCATGGGCCGCCTGGACCAGCTGCGCCAGCTCCGCCACGTCCGGTGCGCCGGGCCACAGGCCCAGCCCCGCATGCAGCACGGCCGATTCGTTGTCGCCGAACGCATGAAAGGCGCTGTCCCCAAAGCCGCCGATCCGCACTCCGTCGGTTTCGATCATCGCCGCGTCGACACCGTCCAGCGACGTGCCCGACATCATCCCCAAAGCCCGGATCATCGCTTTTCCTTTGCTGCTCCTGCCTGTATATCGCGCGGATACACAAGGATGAAGCCCATGACATACCAGCCCAAATCCGACTTCCTGCGCATCATGTCCGAACGCGGCTATCTGGCCGACTGCACGGATTACGCCGGGCTGGATCAGGCGCTGCTGGCGGGACCGATCACGGCCTATATCGGCTATGACGCGACGGCAGCCAGCCTGCATGTCGGGCACCTGCTGAACATCATGATGCTGCGCTGGTTCCAGAAGACCGGCAACAAGCCCCTGACCCTGATGGGCGGCGGCACGACCAAGGTCGGCGATCCGTCCTTCCGCAGCGACGAACGCCCGCTTCTGGACGATGCCGCGATCCAGTCCAATATCGACGGCATGGGCCGGGTCTTTGCCCGCTATCTGGATTACCGCCCCGACGGCGCGGTGATGCTGAACAATGCCGAATGGCTGGACGGCCTGAACTACCTGACCTTCCTGCGCGACATCGGCCGGCATTTCAGCGTCAACCGGATGCTGTCCTTCGAATCGGTCAAGTCCCGGCTGGACCGGGAACAGTCGCTGAGCTTCCTGGAATTCAACTACATGATCCTGCAGGCCTACGACTTCCTGGAGCTGAACCGCCGCCATGGCTGCGTTCTGCAGATGGGCGGGTCGGACCAGTGGGGCAACATCGTCAACGGCATCGACCTCACGCGGCGCGTGGACGACCGGCAGGTCTGGGGCCTGACCTCTCCGCTGCTGACGACCAGCGACGGGCGCAAGATGGGCAAGTCGGCGGGCGGAGCGACTTGGCTGTCGGCGGACATGCTGTCGCCCTATGAGTTCTGGCAGTTCTGGCGCAACACAACCGATGCCGATGTGGGCCGGTTCCTGAAGCTGTACACCGAACTGCCGGTGGACGAATGCGACCGCATGGGCGCGCTGCAGGGGTCCGAGATCAACGAGGCCAAGGTCCGTCTGGCCAACGAAGTGACGACCCTGTTGCACGGCGCCGATGCCGCCGCCAGCGCCGAGGCGACCGCGCGCAGCGTCTTTCAGGACGGCGGCGCGGGCGGCGATCTGGAGGTCGCGGTGCTGCCCGCCGATCAGGCGCAAGGCGTGACCATCGCGCAGGCCCTGGTCCAGTCGGGCATCGTCGCCAGCGGCAAGGAGGTCAAGCGACTGGTGGCCGAAGGCGGCCTGCGCGCCGACAACGCGCCTGTCACCGATCCGCAGATGCCCTTTGAACAGGCTGCACTGGAGCGCGGCATCAAGATCTCGGTCGGCAAGAAAAAGCATCGGATGCTGCGCATCGGCTGAGTTGACCGCATTGCATGGCTGCCCTGCACCCGCCCTGACCTTGCGTCAGGGCGGTTTCATTTTGACTGGGCAGTCAATATCTGACGGTCACGGGAGGAAACGCCCTGATCGGAGAATGACAATGTCGAACCAGACCCAGAAGCCGCTGAGCATCGCGGACCGCAAGCGCAGCCAGCAGGCCGATGCCGCACTGGATCAGATGTACGGATACTATGCCCGCGAAGACGGCACCCGTCCCGTCGTCAGCGAACTGGACGCTCAGAAGGCTGCATAACGCCGGAAAGATCGCCGAAAGCAAGGGGCCCACGCGGCCCCTTTTCCATGTCCTGACCGCGGAAGAACCGCGGCTGCCACCCGATGCCTCAGCACGGGTTCGATTGGGCGTCGCGGTGAGGCCCGCCATGCGGTTCTGTCACAACTTGAAACGTCAGGCTGCGGAACGGTACTGAGAGGGGCATGACAGTCGAAAAGGACACATCCCGATGATTGCGCAACACGACGCGACGGTGCCGCCCAATATACGTCGCCTGGAGGACGGGCGGCTTGTGCTTGTCGGGGGAAATCACGGGGTCGCGCAGATGTTCGAACGCGGCAGTTCCACGGTGCCGGAGGAGCGCATCGAGATTTTCAGACGCAATCATCGCATGCGGAAGCAGTGGGCGGATGAGAACGGCTGCACCTATTCCCAATGGGTGTTTCCCGATCCGATCGTTCTGAACGCCGTCACGGCAGGGCTCGGGTATCGATCGATATTCGAACGCTCGATGCCATCTGACGCGCGGCCCAACGATCTGCTTTATCCGATCGACCATCTGTTCGGGCGGAATGATCGGCTGAGCATGACTGACAGTCACTACACTCCCGTCGCGAACATGCACCTGGCCGCCGATGTGGCTGAACGGACTTTGCATATCGATGCAAGCAAGGTTCTGGCTGATCTTACATCCAGCATGGGTCCGGAAAGAGAATACGTGGGGGACCTGGGTGTGCAATGTACGCCGAAAATCAGCGAGATCAGGCGTTCGCCGATGGCACACCCCCAGATCACCTCGGCTGCCAATGGGGTTCAGGCCGGGAACATGGGAATCATGCACCTGATATCGTCCCCGAAATCGGTAACGCCGCGGACGCTAATGATTTTTGGCGACTCGTTCTTTCGCTCGCTGTTGACAGAGTTGGCACGTTACTGGCGCAAGATCATCTTCTGCCGCACGCCGTTCTTTCATCAGGAGATGATGGCGGCGGTCAAGCCGGACGACGTTCTGTGCGGGCTGGCGGAACGCTATTTCGCCTCCACCCGGCCCGACACCGAACGACCGCACTTTCTTGCCTATCCCCTGATGCACGGCCGAAGCACCGCTCCCGATGCGATGTTCGCCACGCTTTGGGACGAGATGATCGATGCCAACGCCTTGGCATTGAACAGATGATCGTTTGATCGCGATAGGTTCTGAACAAAGATCGAGAGAATACCGCGTAAGCGGGCGCGCAACGCATCAATAGAAGCGCGGTGTTCAGTGGTCGGGGCGATAGGATTCGAACCTACGGCCTACGGTTCCCAAAACCGTCGCGCTACCAGGCTGCGCTACGCCCCGACACCCGCGCTTTAGCGCAAGGGCGCGGCGGTGGAAAGCCCTAGCGGCATGGCCAAGCTGCGGTAGTGCGATCCAGCGCGGGATGAGCCAGTTGCTGGCCGGCGGCAAGGCCCAACCTTGCCGCCTCGCCTCCTGCGATTTCCAGGACCATCAGGCGGTCCGGCCGCGGATCGCCGACGGCGGCGCCGGGGATCGGCGTTTCGTCCAAGGGGCGAGCGTTGCGGTGAATATGACGGATCACGCCGATTTCGTCAAAGAAGATCAGGTCGAGCGGGATCAGCGTGTTGCGCATCCAGAAACTGACCGGCTGGGGTTCGGGATAGACGAACAGCATCCCCTCTCCCGCAGGCAGGTTTCTGCGGAACATCAGGCCTTGGGCCCGTGATTCGGGTGTGTCGGCAACCTCGATTTGAAAGGACAGAGCCGTGTCGCCAGTTGTGCGAATCAGCGCCGCATCAGACCTGCATTGCGCATCGGCTGCCGGGACGATGGGTTGGGCCGCAAGCGGCGCAGCCAGCGCCAGCAACAGGGCGACTGCAAGGCTACTCCGCAACATGGGGAAGCGAGTTGTGAAGCGATTCGGCCTGCGCCTTTTCGTCATGGGCCGTCTGCGCCGCATCCCATGCCGCGATCTGTGCCGCCATGAGGCCACGGGGGCCCTCGACGATGCGCAGGCAAAGCGCCTCCCCGATGGCAAGGTCTGCAAAACCGGAATGGCGCAGGACCTCGATGTGGATGAAGACATCCTCGGAGTAACCGAAGATGTTGGCGAACCCGAAGCCCTTGGATTTGTCGAACCATTTCACACGCGCCGGTCGCAGCGGAAGGCTGTCGAGGTTCTCGATGATGTCGATGTCCAGGTCGGCGATGGGGGCCTGTCCGTCGGTGGCGGGTGGCTCGACCGAAACGACCTCTGCGGCCTGCACGCCGCGGCTGGTATGCTGCACCAGCACCTGCACGCGTGACTGATCGGCGACGGAACTGCGGCCGAAATTGCGCAACACGTTGCCATGCAACAGAATATCGCTGCCGCCGTTTTCGTCCAGAATGAAGCCATAGCCCTTCGAGGGGTCAAACCACTTGACCAACCCTGTCACCAGCTTGAGGCCGCCGTCTTCTGTCATCGCATTTCCGTATTCACGCTAGCCGATTGTCCTAGGACAGTAATGACCCCCTCGACTGACTACAACACAACAGTGGCTTGGAGGCGAGACTATGCCAACGAGATTAACAAAAGTTGGTTCCGTTCCTGCGACGACATATCGCGGCGGGTCATGGATAGAGCCGTTCGACCGACCATCCGGCATCCGCGTCGCGGGTCCACCGGAACCGGTCGTGCAGGCGAAACGCGCCGTCGGCCCAGAATTCCAGATGTGACGGAGTGATGCGATAGCCGCCCCAGAACGGCGGCCGCGCGGGGCGCGGACCGTGGCGCAGTCCGGCCTTGGCGGCCTCGGCCACCAGCGTCGCGCGGGCATCCAGCGGTTGCGACTGGCGCGAGGCCCAAGCCCCCAACCTGCTCTGCAGCGCTCGGCTGTCGTAATAGGCGTCGGCTTGGGGTCCGTCCTCTCTCGTGACGGTGCCGCGCACGCGGATCTGCCGGTGCAGCGATTTCCAGTGCATCACGAAGGCCGCCTTGCCCGAGGCCTCGATCTGGCGACCCTTGGCGCTGTCATAATTGGTATAGAAGACGAAGGATCCGTCCAGCCCCTGCCCGTCGATATCCTTGAGCAGGACCATCCGCACATCCGGCAGCCCGTCTGCATCGACGCTGGCCAGCGCGATGGCATTCGGGTCGTTGGGCTCGGACGCCCGCGCCTCTTCCAGCCAGGCGCGGGCGATGTCGAACGGGTCGTCGCCCGCAAAGATTCCGGTCCGATCACTCATCGCGCATTCCTTGTGCTTGCTGCGACAGGACACTTGCCCTAATCACCTTTGAAACGGTTGAAAGCGTGAGGGACAGGACATGTCAAGCGAGCAGAGGCCCGGCCTGATGGCCGGCAAGCGCGGTCTCATCATGGGATTGGCCAACGACAAGTCGATCGCCTGGGGCATCGCCAAGGCCCTGGCGGCCGAGGGTGCGGAATTGGCGTTCAGCTATCAGGGCGATGCGCTGAAGAAGCGCGTCGATCCGCTGGCGGCGCAGCTGGGGTCGGACACGGTGCTGCCCTGCGACGTGTCGAACGAGGCATCGATCGATACCCTGTTCGCGGATCTGGGCGCGAAATGGGACGGGCTGGATTTCGTCGTCCATGCCATCGGCTTTTCGGACAAGGACCAGCTGCGCGGCCGCTATGCGGAGACGACACGCGACAACTTCCTGATGACGATGGACATTTCGGTCTATTCCTTCACCGCCGTCGCGCGCCGCGCGGCCGCGATGATGAAGGATGGCGGGTCGATGCTGACGCTGACCTATTACGGCGCCGAACGCGTCATGCCGCATTACAACGTGATGGGCGTCGCCAAGGCCGCGCTGGAGGCCTCGGTCCGCTATCTGGCCGAGGATTTCGGCAAGGACAACATTCGCGTCAACGCGATCAGCGCCGGTCCGATCAAGACGCTGGCCGCCAGCGGCATCGGCGACTTCCGCTACATCATGAAGTGGAACGAACTGAACTCTCCGCTGCGTCGCAATGTCACGCAGGAAGATGTCGGCAATTCCGCCCTGTACCTTCTGTCGCGCCTTGGCGCCGGCGTGACCGGCGAGACGCATCACGTCGATGCCGGCTATCACGTCGTGGGCATGAAGGCCGTCGACGCCCCCGACATCGCGACCGTCAAGAAGGACTGACGGACACGCAGCCCCGATGATCCAGATCACGGCCGAACAGATGGGCATCTTCGTGGCCACGCTGTCGGCCGCGATCCTGTCGCCCGGACCCGGCGTGATCGCCGTCAGCCAGGGCGCCTTTGCCCTGGGGCGCAGACGCGCGCTGACCTATGGGTGGGGCTTGGCGATCGGCGCGTCGGTCTGGTGCCTGGTCGCGCTGCTGGGACTGACAGCCCTGTTCCGCGTCGCCCCCTGGACCCTGATCCTGCTGAAACTGTTGGGCGGGGCCTATCTGATCCGCATCGGCATCCTGATGTGGATCCACGCCCGCGACCCGATGCCCGACGCCGCGGCGGGCGGGATGAGCCTGTGGTCAGGCATGGCACTGAACCTGTCGAACCCGAAACCGGCGCTGTTTTACTCCGCCGTGCTGCTGTCGATCTTCCCCGCAGCGCTGAGTGTCGCCGACAAGGGCGCCATCTATGCCGTGGCCTTGTCGGTCGAGCTGTTCTTCTATACCGCACTGGCCAGCCTGATGGCCCTGCCGCTGTTGCGGCGGCGCTATGCGGCCCTGAAATTCTGGATCGACCGGGGGGCCGGGCTGGCGATCGCCGCCCTCGGCCTGTCCCTGGTCCTGCGCCCGTGAAGGAGACAACGATGAACGACCGCCTGCCGCACGAAAAAGGCTTCCATGTCAGCTGGGACCAGCTGCACCGCGACGCGCGCGCCCTGGCATGGCGCATGGACGGCACCGAATGGCGGGCCGTGGTCGCCGTGACGCGCGGCGGGCTTGTCCCCGCGATGATCGTCGCGCGGGAACTGGACATCCGGACCATCGACACGATCTCGATCCGCTCCTACAAGGGCGTCGGCACGGAAGCGGGCCAGGGCCAGCTGGAGGTCCTCAAGCGCCCCGACCCCGAACTGATGGGCGATGGCGAGGGCATCCTGGTCGTGGACGACTTGGTTGATTCGGGACGCACGCTGGAACTGATCCGCGAGATGTATCCCAAGGCACATCTAGCCACCGTCTATGCCAAGCCCAAGGGCAAGCCGATGGTCGCCAGCTATGTGACCGAGGTCAGCCAGGACACCTGGATCTTCTTCCCGTGGGACATGGCATTGCAGTACGTGCAACCTTTCCGCGGCGAAGACTGAAACGATATCAGGGGCTTGGCGAACCCCTGACATTTCTGTCACCGACAGGGCGGGAACCTGACGTGATGCCGGTGCATTAAGCACCCAATGGCGGGCTGCCCAAGCAACCCGCAAGGCACACACAGGAGACCAAAGACATGCGTAAGCTGCTTTTGACCACCACCCTTGCTCTGCCTCTGACCCTTGGCGCGGCATTCGCGCAAGACACGGCACCCGCCGCTGATCCCGCGATGGAGCCTGCCGAAACCGCCCCCATGACCGACGCCGGAACCGGCGACATGGCGACGGGTGACATGGCCACGGATGACATGGCCACCGAAGACGCCGATGAAGCCGCCGCCGCCGCATCCGCTGCAGAAAAGGTCGAGGTTCAGCAGGCTGAAAACGAATGGCGCATCGACTGGATCACCGGCGCCAGCGTGACGTCGCCTGATGGCACTGACATCGGCTCGATCAGCGACCTGATCGTCGATGGCGACACCGGCGAGATGAAGGCCGCGATCATCGGCGTGGGTGGTTTCCTCGGCATCGGCCAGAAGCAGATCGCCCTGCCGTGGGCTGACCTGACCATCAACTCGGACGCGCAAGAGATCACCAGTGATCTGACCCGCGAAGAGGCTGAGGCCGCACCCGAATACGTGTTCCGCGATCAGGAAGCCCCGGCCGGCGACATGATGAGCGACCCGGCGGCTGATCCGGCAGCGGCCCCTGCCGCAGATCCGATGGCTACCGGCACCGCGACCCCGCCTGCCGACACGATGGCGACGGAACCTGCAGGTGACATGGCGGCCGAACCCGCCGACGGTATGGCTGAACCCGCCGACACGATGGCAACCGAGCCAGCGGACACGATGGCAACGGAACCGGCCGACGGCGCGACGACCGAGACCGCACCCGCCAACTGAGTTGCGATCCTGACAAAAGAACGGCGGCCCTTTGGCCGCCGTTTTTCGTTGCGCTCAACTGTTTCCGCGGACGAACCGCGACGCGCCTTCTGCGGCGCGCTGCAGGGCACGGCTTTTGTTCACCGTTTCCTCGAACTCCGCTTCGGGGTCGCTGTCGTAGACGACGCCCCCGCCAGCCTGAATATACAGCGCCTTGTCCTTGACCACGCCGGTACGCAACGCGATGCACATGTCCATCTCGCCATTGGCCGCGAAATAGCCGACAGCACCGCCATAGACGCCCCGCTTTTCAGGCTCCAACTCGTCGATGATCTGCATCGCGCGGACCTTGGGCGCGCCCGACACCGTCCCGGCAGGCAGGCCCGCCAACAGCGCGGACAGCGCGTCCTCGCCCTCCCGCAGCTCTCCGACCACGTTGGACACGATGTGCATGACATGGCTATAGCGTTCGATCACAAACTGCTCGGTCGGGCGGACGGTGCCGGGCCTAGC
Organism: Paracoccus sp. S4493; assembly: GCF_000967735.1. Taxonomy (NCBI): domain Bacteria; kingdom Pseudomonadati; phylum Pseudomonadota; class Alphaproteobacteria; order Rhodobacterales; family Paracoccaceae; genus Paracoccus; species Paracoccus sp. S4493. Next base: position 43,986 of record NZ_JXYF01000002.1, on the reverse strand, counting down.
GACGCGACCCACGTCGTTGCGGCCCAGATCCAGCAGCATCAGGTGTTCGGCCAATTCCTTCTGGTCGGACAGAAGATCGGCCTCCAGCGCACGATCCTCCGCCTCGTCCGCGCCGCGGGGCCGCGTTCCGGCGATGGGGCGGATCGTCACCTCTCCGTCGCGCAGGCGGACCAGGATCTCGGGGCTTGCACCGACGATCTGGAAACCGCCCATGTTCAGGAAGAACATGAAGGGCGACGGGTTGGTCCGCCGCAGGCTGCGGTAAAGTGCGAAGGGCGGCAACGGAAAGTCCATCCGCCACCGCTGGCTGGGAACGACCTGAAAGATGTCGCCCGCGCGAATGTAATCCTTGGCGGTCTCAATCGCGGCCAGATAATCGGGTTTGGCGAAATTGGACACCGGCGCGCCGATCTGCGTGTCGTCGCCCATCACCCGCGGCTCTGACGGCTGCCGATCAAGCGAGCGCAGCGCATCCATGACCCGTTCCGCGGCGCGCGCATAGGCCGCGCGCGCATTGTCGGTACCGTCATGCCAAGCCGGGGCGCACAGGGTCACCTCTCCCTTCACGCCGTCCAGCACGGCCACAACCGACGGGCGCATCATCATCGCGTCCGGCAGGTCCAGCGGATCGGGATTCACATCCGGCAGATCTTCGACCAGCCGGATCATGTCATAGCCCAGATAGCCGAACAGGCCCGCCGCGACCGGCGGCACGCCCTCGGGCATCGCGTCGATCCGGCTTTCCGCGATCAGGGCCCGAAGGCTGTCCAGCGCCGGGCGGGTATCATCCTCGAAGTCCTGAGAGAACCGCGCCTGCCGGTTGATCCGCGCCCGACCGTCGCGGCATTCCCAGACCAGGTCGGGCTTCATGCCGACGATCGAATAGCGGCCGCGCAGCTCTCCGCCCGTGACCGATTCCAGCATGAAGCTCTGCGGTGCGGCCTCGGCCAGCTTCAGCATCAGGCTGACCGGGGTGTCCAGGTCCGCGGCCAGCCGGATGGTCACCAGCTGGTTGCGGCCTGCGGCCCATTCGGCCTCGAACTGCGGAAATTCCGGCGTCAGCTGCATCACTGGACCTGGGCGTTGATGGCGTTGATCGCGGACTGGTTCAATTCGACCGCGGACTGGCGCTGCGCATAGCGGGCGTAATAGTCGAACAGGTCGACCTGCAGCGACTGATCCAGACGCGACCGCACCCCGTCCAGCACCTGCGCCGCATCGGGCTGGGACAGGTCGGCATCGTTGATCTGGTCAAGCCGCACGACGAACACCCGGTCGCCCGCATCGACGACCTCGGCCTGACCGGGTTCGGTCACGGCAAAGGCCTGCGACAGCAGCTGCGGGGGCAGTCCGTCCATCCAGTCGCTGCGCGCCAGGCCGGTTTCGGTCGTCCAGGCGGAGGCGTCGTCGGCCTGCGCCTCGTCCGGGGTCGCCTCGGTCTGGGCGACCTCGGCCAGGCTCAGATCGGCGGCCAGTTCCAGCAGCTGGCGCTGGACCTCGGCGCGGCGCCAATCGGCCAGAACCTCGTCGCGGACCTCCTCGAAGGGGCGCAGGGTCGGGGGCACGATCTCGTCTAGGCGCATCGCGAAGACGCCGCCATCCGCCAGTTCGGCCAGTTCGGGGAAATCGGTGCTTTCCATCTGGGCGGCACGTTCGCGAAACGCCTCGTATCCGGCGATGCTGCCCTCGGCCGGCACCGCGTCGGCGGTCCAGTCGACCTGGCCCAGTTCCAGCTCGGTATCCTCGGCCAGCTCCTCCAGCGTCGCGCCGCTTGCCAGCGCGTCCTCCAAATCCGCGATGCGGTCCTGGATCTGGCGCGCGGCGGCGGACAGCGCCGCCTCTCCGCGCAGGCCTTCGCGCGCTTCCTCGAAGGGAATGTCGACGGGGTCCAGGATCGCGTTCACCGAAAACAGCGCAGGGCCCAGATCGGTCGGCAGCGGACCCACGACCCCCGGCTGGTCCAGCGCGAACACGGCCTCGGCCGCCGAACCCAGCTGCGCCTCGGTCACCTCGCCCAGATCAACGTCATCCAGCGTCAGTCCGCGCTGCAGGACGAAGGATTCGAACGGCGCGGTGTTGGCGTCGATCTGCTCGCGGGCGGCCTGCGCCTGTGCCTCGTCGGGGAAGACCAGGCGGCTGACCATCCGGCGCGCGGGGCGCTGGAACTGGTCGATGTTCAGCTGATAGGTGTCGCGCAGCGCGGCCTCGTCCAGCTGCACCTCGGAGGACAGCATGTCGGGCGTCACCCAGGCATAGGTGATCGCGCGCGTCTCGGGTGCGGTGAAGCGGTCCCCATTGGCAGCATGCCAGGCGCGCAGCGTCGCGTCGTCAGGCTCGGCCACGGGCGCGGGCAACTCGTCCTCGGTCAGTTCGCGCCAGCTGAAATCGCGCGTCTCCAGCAGCCAGCGCGCGGTCTGGTCGACCATCGGCGCCGGCGCGGTCACGCCGCCCACGACGGCGCGCTGCAGCAGCAGGCGCGCCTCGTCGTCGCGCACGGTCGCCTCGAAATCGGCCTCGGTCAGATTCTCGCGGCGCAGCACCTCGGCATAGGCGGCACGGTCGAACGACCCGTTCGGGCCCTGGAACGCGCCCGCCTGCATGATCGTCTGCGCGACCTGCGCATCGCCCACCGACACGCCGATGGCGCGCGCCTGTTCCGCCAGCGCTGCCGCCGCGATCAGGTTGGCCTGCACCGACTGCGCCAGCCCCATCTGCTGGGCCTGCTGCATGGTGATCTGCTGGCCGGTCTGCTGGGAAAAGGCGCGCATTTCCGATTGCAGGGCGCGGGCATAGTCGTCGGCGGTGATCTTGGTGTCGCCGACCGATCCGATCTCGGTCGTGCCGCCCGAAAAGCTGGTGATGCCAAAGCCTCCCAGCCCCAGCACCATCAGACCCATCAGGATCCAGACGATGGTCGATTTGCCCTTGGTACGCAGCTGTGACATGGCGCGGCCTTCCTCGTGGTCGTGTCCCGCCCGTCTTTAGGGCGCGGGCGGGTCAGCCACAAGTGGATCAGGCCGAAAGGCCGGCCAGCCGGTCCGCCAGCGCCGCGATTCCGGCCGCGTCGGCATTGGCGAACGCAATGCGCAGGTGGCGCGGGCCCGTGGCGTCGCCCTCGGGCGTGAACATCGTTCCGGGCAGCGCCAGGACGCCTGCGTCCCGCACCATCCGCCGCGCCAGATCGGCCGAGCCTTCGGCGAACGGGTGTTCGACCCATGCGAAATACGCCCCCGCGCTTTTCAACCGCCAGCCGGGCAAGGCGCCAAGGGCGGCCGCGGCGGCGGCACGGCGCGCCAGGATCTCGGCCCGCTCTCCGGCCAGCCAGTCCTGCAGGTGCTCCATCCCCCAGACCGCGCCGATCTGACCCAGTTGCGACGGAGAGATGGCCACGGTGTCCAGGAACTTCTCGACCTGCTGCAACCGCTCGATGCCGGCGACGATGGCGCCGACACGATGCCCGGTCAGGCGATAGGCCTTGGAAAAGCTGTAGAGCTGGATCAGCGTCCCGTCCCAGTCAGGCCGGGTCAGCAGGTCATGCGGTGCCCCGTCGCGGCTGTCGAAATCGCGATAGGTCTCGTCCACCACCAGCGCGATCCCGTGCGCCTGCGCCAGATCGAAGAACCGCCCCACAAGATCGGCCGGGTACTCCGCGCCCGACGGGTTGTTCGGCGTGACCAGCACGATCGCCCGCGTGGCGGGCGTGATCAACGCCGCTGCGTGATCGGGGTCGGGCAGCATGTCGGCCCCGCAGGGCAGCGGGACCGTGGCGACGCCCGCCATGTCCAGCCACATCTTGTGATTGAAGTACCACGGCGTCGGCACGATCACTTGATCGCCCTGCCCGGCCAGCGTCGCCATGACCGCGCAGAACGCCTGGTTGCACCCTTGGGTGATCGCGACGTTGGTCCCCGTCAGAGCACCACCATAGGCGGCAGAAAACTGCGCCGCCACGGCATCGCGCAGATCGCTGTTGCCCAGGACGGGGCCGTACAGATGCGCCTCGGGTCGGTGCAGGGCCGCCTCGGCGATGGCCCGGCGCAGCCCTTCGGGCGGCGGATCGACGGGGGCGGCCTGGCTGACATTGATCAGGGGTCGGTCGACGGGAAAGCTGACGCCGCTCAGCCAGCGGCGCGCCTCCATCACCGGGGGGGCAAAGGTCGCGGCGAGGGCGGGGTTCAGCGGGCGCATGTCAGTTTCGTTCCATTCTGCGAAGGTCGGTCAGGTCCGGTGGCAGCGACAGGTCCAGCGCCGGGGCGGGCATCGCGGGCGCCCGGTCCATGGGCACATCGTCCGACGGCGCGATCCGCGGCAATCCGTCCTGCGCCGCGCGGATCGCGGGCTGGGGCGCGGGGCCGGTCACCGTCACCGGCGTATCGCCGCGCAGGGTCAGGCCGGGCGCATCGGCGGCCATGTCGGGCGCGGGTTGCGCAGGCATCCGGTCCGTGGGCTGCAGGCTGGGACGCATCGTGTCATTCGTCACGGGGGCCGGTTCATCCTGGGGTGCGGGCACCGCGGCGGGCGTGGCCGCATCGCGCAGGCTGGCCGCACTGGGCGCGGGCAAGGTCGGCGAGACGTCGCCCCCGCGTCCGAATTCGGACCCGATCGGCATGCCGATCGACAGCGCGTCGCGCCCCGGCGGCGCCAGCGGCACCGCCAGCGACAGCCCGGCCAGCGCCAGGGCCCCAACCAGCCCGCCCGTCGCCGCCCCCGCCAGAAAACCCCGTGCCATCCCTGCCCCGCCCGTGCTGTGCGTCCGCCCGGTCTTGACCCCCGGTGGCGCTTTGGCCCATCTATAGCGGACGCTTTTTCCGGGGGAAACCGCCCCCCTTCTTCTGGCCGCAAGGTGCATCGATGATCCTTCTGATCGACAATTACGACAGCTTCACCTGGAACCTTGTCCATTACATGGGCGAGGCCGGGGCCGAGGTCGTCGTGCGCCGCAACGACCAGATCACCGTGGACGAGGCCCTGGCGATGGCGCCGGACGGGATCGTGATCTCTCCGGGGCCGTGCGATCCGGCGCAGGCCGGGATCTGCCTGGACCTGATCCGCGCGGCCGCGGACCGCGCCGTGCCGCTGTTCGGGGTGTGCCTGGGCCACCAGGCGATCGGAGAGGCGTTCGGCGGTCGCGTCGTGCGCGCCAACCGCATCCTGCACGGCAAGGTCGACGCGATCAGCCATGACGGCACGGGCGTCTTTTCGGGGCTGCAATCGCCGCTGAACGCCACCCGCTATCATTCGCTGACCGTCGAACCCGAGACCCTGCCGAACTGCCTGCGCGTCACCGCGACGTCGGACGACGGCACGATCATGGGCCTGATCCATTCCGACCTGCCGATCGAGGGCGTCCAGTTCCACCCCGAATCCATCGCCTCGCAGTTCGGACACGAGATGATCCGCAACTTCCTGGACCGCTGCACCGTCCGCAAGGACGCCGCATGACGGACATCCGACCCCTGATCGGCCTTGCCGCTGAACGCCCCCTGACGGGATCCGAGGCCGAGGCCGCGTTCTCCGCGCTGTTCGACGGTGCGGCGACCCCCGCCCAGATCGGCGGCCTGCTGATGGCCTTGCGCGTGCGCGGCGAAACCGTGGACGAGATCGCAGCCGCCGCCCGCGCCATGCGCGCCCGCATGAACCGCGTCACCGCCCCCGACGGCGCGATGGATATCGTGGGCACCGGCGGCGACGGCAAGGGGACGCTGAACATCTCGACCGCGACGGCCTTTGTCGTGGCGGGGGCCGGCGTGCCGGTGGCCAAGCACGGCAACCGAAACCTGTCGTCGAAGTCCGGGGCGGCCGATGCGCTGACCCAGATGGGCATCAACGTGCTGGGCGGCCCCGCCGTGGCGCAGCGCGCGCTGGACCAGGCGGGCATCTGCTTCATGATGGCGCCGATGCACCATCCGGCGATGCGCCATGTCGGCCCGCCCCGGACCGAACTGGGCACGCGCACCGTCTTCAACCTCTTGGGACCGCTGACCAATCCGGCCGGGGTCCGCCGCCAGCTGACCGGCGCGTTCAGTGCCGACTGGCTGCGCCCCATGGCCGAGGTGCTGCGCGACCTGGGATCGACATCGGCCTGGCTGGTGCATGGCGGCGACGGCACGGACGAGCTGTCGATCGCCGAGAACAGCCACGTGGCCGCGCTGCAGGACGGCCAGATCACCGAATTCACCATCGCCCCCGAGGATGCGGGCCTTTCCCGCCATCCCTTCGCCGCGATCGTGGGCGGAGAGCCGTCGCACAATGCCGCAGCCTTCCGGGCCCTGCTGGACGGCGAACGGGGCGCCTATCGCGACGCGGTCCTGCTGAACGCGGCCGCTGCGCTGCTGATCGCGGGGCGGGTTTCCGACCTGCGCGACGGAGCCCGGATGGCCGCCGAATCGCTGGACAGCGGCGCGGCAAAGGCGCGGCTGGTGGCGCTGGCGCAGGTCACCGGCGCACCCGAATCATGACGCCCCCGTCGGACTGGGCGCATCTGCCGTTCTTTCGGGACGACTGGCCGGTGATCCGCGACCGACTGTCGAACACGGCGTTCCTGCCCGGGCCTGATCGGATCTTCGCGGCCCTGCAGGCGACATCGCCGCGGGATGTGCGGGTCGTGATCCTGGGTCAGGATCCCTATCCGACACCGGGCCATGCGAACGGGTTGGCATTCTCGGTCACGCCCGACACGCCGCTGCCCCGGTCCCTGCGCAATATCTTTGCCGAACTGCGCGACGATCTGGGCGATGCGCCCGAAACAGGTGATCTGTTGCATTGGGCGCGTCAGGGCGTGCTGCTGCTGAACACCGCGCTGTCGGTCGTGCCCGGACAGGCAGGAGCCCATGCGGGCTGGGGCTGGGAAAGGCTGGCCCGACAGGCCGTTGCCGAGGCGCTGGCGCACGGTCCGCTGGCTTTCGTGCTGTGGGGCAATCACGCGCGGAAAGCGGTGGCGGGCCTGCCGCGCGCGCAGGATCTGGTGATCGCCACGGCCCATCCCTCGCCCCTGTCGGCCCGGCGCGGGTTCTTTGGATCGCGGCCCTTCAGCCGCATCAACGACTGGCTGACGGACCAGGGGCGTGCGGCCATCGACTGGACCGGCTGACCGCCGCGCCCCCTTTCCCCGCCCGCGCGGTGGGGATAGAACGGGGGCATGGATATTCTGGACAAGATCAAGGCCTACAAGCTGGAAGAGATCGCCGCCGCCAAGGCCGCGCGTCCGCTGGCCGACCTCGACGCGCAGGCCCGTGCGGCCGACGCCCCCCGCGGCTTTGCCCGCGCGCTGGACCGGGCCGCAACTGGCGGCCCCGCCCTGATCGCCGAGATCAAGAAGGCCAGCCCGTCCAAGGGCCTGATCCGGCCCGATTTCGATCCGCCATCGCTGGCCCGTGCCTATCAGGCGGGCGGCGCGGCCTGCCTGTCGGTGCTGACCGACGGCCCCAGCTTTCAGGGCGCGCCCGCGTTCCTGACGGCTGCGCGCACCGCATGCGACCTGCCGGCGCTGCGCAAGGATTTCCTCTACGACACCTATCAGGTGACCGAGGCCAGGGCCTGGGGCGCGGACTGCATCCTGATCATCATGGCCTCGGTCGACGACGCCCAGGCCCGCGACCTGGAGGATGCGGCGATGGGCTGGGGCATGGATGTCCTGATCGAGGTGCATGACGCGCCCGAACTGGACCGCGCCCTGCGCCTGAAATCGCCGTTGATCGGCGTGAACAATCGCAATCTCAAGACCTTCGAGGTCACACTTGACGTAACGCGCGACCTTGCACCGCGCATCCCCGACGACCGCCAGTTGGTTTGCGAAAGCGGGCTGTTCACCCCGGCGGACCTGGGCGCGATGATGCAGACCGGCGCGCGGCGCTTCCTGATCGGGGAAAGCCTGATGCGTCAGGCCGACGTGACCGCCGCCACCCGCGCCATACTGGACGTCGCAGCATGACCCTGACGCATTTCGACGCCGCCGGTCAGGCGCATATGGTCGACATCTCGGCCAAGTCCGAAACCGCGCGCGAAGCTGTGGCCACGGGCTGCGTTATCATGACACCGGAAACGCTATCCCTGGCGCAGGGGGGCGCGGCCAAGGGCGACGTGCTGGGCGTGGCGCGCCTGGCGGGCATCATGGGCGCAAAGCGCACCGCCGATCTGATCCCGCTGTGCCATCCGCTGGCGCTGGCCAAGGTCGCGGTCGACCTTGTGGCCGATCCAGACCTGCCCGGTATCCGCGTCACCGCGACCGTCCGCACCACCGGCCGCACCGGGGTCGAGATGGAGGCGCTGACCGCCGTCACCACCGCCTGCCTGACCGTATACGACATGCTGAAGGCAGCTCAGAAGTCGATGGAAATTCAGGACATCCGCCTGCTGCGCAAGGACGGCGGCAAGTCCGGCCCCTACGAGGCGCCGCGATGATCTCGGTCGCCGAGGCCCTTGAACGCGTTCTGGCCCTTTCCAACCCGCCGCGCCCCGAGATTGTGTCCCTGGCCGGCGCCCATGGCCGCGCCCTGCTGCAGCCCGCCGTGTCCCGGCTGACCCAGCCCCCCTTCGATGCGTCCGCGATGGACGGCTATGCGATGCGGGCGGTCGATCTGGACGACGCCCTGACCGTGATCGGCACCAGCGCGGCAGGCCATCCGTGGGGCGGCACTGCCTGCCCGGGCACCGCCATCCGCATCTTCACCGGTGCACCGGTGCCGCAAGGCTTTGACCATGTCGAACTGCAAGAGAACGTGGACCGCGACGGCGACGTGATCCGCGTTGTGACCCAATCCGGGGGCAGCAACATCCGGGCGCGCGGCAACGATTTTGCGCAAGGCGATACCGTCGCGCCGGGGATCATCTTGGGCGCCGCTCATATCGGTCTGCTGGCTGCGATGAACGTTGACAATGTCACGGTCGCCGCGCGCCCCCGCGTCGTCATCCTGGCGGGCGGAGACGAGTTGGTTCCCCCCGGCACGGACCCTGCGGAGGGTCAGATCATCAGCTCGAACGACCTGGCCATTGCGGCCATGGTCCGTGATGCTGGCGGTGAGCCGCATATCCTGCCGATCGCGCGCGACACCGAGGACAGCCTGCGTGCCAGTTTTCGCGCGGCGGCGGACGCGGATCTGCTGGTCACCATCGGCGGCGCATCGGTCGGCGACCATGACCTGATCGGCAAGATGGCGCAGGAACACGGTATCGACCAGGCCTTCTACAAGGTCGCGCTGCGTCCCGGAAAGCCGCTGATGGCGGGCCGGATGGCGGAAGGCGCCATGCTGGGCCTGCCGGGAAATCCCGTTTCGGCAATGGTTTGCGCGGTTCTGTTCATGCAGCCCCTGATCCGTGCGATGCAGGGGCTTCCGGCGGATGCGCCGTTGCGCAAGGCAAGGCTGGCCCATGACCTGCCGGCTGAAGGACCCCGTCAGCACTACCTGCGGGCGACATTGGCTGCGGGCGAGGACCTGCCCCTGATCGCGCCCTTTGCGGATCAGGATTCGGCACGGCTGGCGCTGATGGCGCAGGCGAATGCGCTGCTGGTTCGTCCGCCGCATGATCCGGCCAGATCGGCGGGCGATTCGGTCGATTACATTCCCCTTGCCGCTAGTTAACTGTTTTTTCACCCTTTCACGGTCAACTGATTGACGCGATTCTGTGGATAAGCTAGAACAGACGCGGAACACGAAGAAAAGGGCGGGCCATGTTGACGAAAAAGCAGATCCAACTGCTTGAGTTCATCCAGAGGCGGATGGCACGGGACGGCGTGCCGCCTTCCTTCGACGAGATGAAGGATGCTTTGGACCTGCGGTCCAAGTCCGGCATCCACAGGCTTGTGACCGCGCTGGAAGAGCGAGGCTTCATCCGGCGCCTGCCGCATCGCGCCCGCGCGCTCGAGGTGCTTCGCCTGCCCGACGCCCTGTCCCACCTGACCGACGCCGCCCCCGAAGAGACGCGTCCGGCCTTCACGCCGCGCGTCATCTCGAACACGCGCCCCGCCCGCCCGCGCGGCGCCATGACGGTCGTCGACAGCCCTGCGGTTCAGCTGCCCCTGATGGGCCGTATCGCCGCCGGTGTGCCGATCGAGGCAATTTCCGAAGTGTCGCACCATGTCGCGGTGCCGGGAACGATGCTGTCGGGCCGTGAACATCATTACGCGCTTGAGGTGACGGGTGATTCAATGATCGAGGCCGGCATCAACGATGGCGACGTCGTGGTGATTCGCGAACAGGACACTGCGGAGACGGGCGACATCATCGTGGCCTTGGTGGACAATCAGGAAGCCACCCTGAAACGCTATCGTCGCAAAGGATCGATGATCGCGCTGGAGGCCGCCAATCCGGCCTACGAGACGCGTCTTCTTCCCGAAGACCGCGTGCGCATCCAGGGCCGGCTGGTCGGACTGATCCGCAGCTATTGACTCGCTTGCCGGGGCATTGCCCCGGCATATCCTCAGGCCATCAGAAAGCCGGGTCCGGCGCGGGACAGCAGTTCTTCTGCCAGATCCGTTCCCATGGCCGCACCATCCGACGCAAGACCATCACGGACACCGGCGACGACCTCGCTGCCATCCGGGCGCAGGATTTCACCACGCAGCCTCATGCGGTCACCATCCAGTGTGGCAAGCCCCGCGATAGGCGTCTGGCACGACCCGTCCAAGCGGCGCAGGAACGCGCGCTCTGCCTCGATCCGTAGCGCCGTTAGCGGATCGTTGATCGACGACAGCAGCATCGCACAGCCCTGATCGTCGACACGACGCTCAATACCGATGGCCCCCTGTGCGACAGCGGGCAGCATCTCGTCCGGATCGATGGCGCTTTGGGCGACATGACGCATGTCCAGCCGCGACAGTCCTGCCATTGCCAGGAAGGTCGCCACGGCCACCCCGTCTGCAAGCTTCTGCAGGCGCGTCTGCACATTCCCCCGAAATTCCACCAACTGCAGATCGGGACGACGGTGTGCCAATTGGGCGCGCCGGCGCAGGCTGGAGGAGCCCACGACCGCGCCCTGCGGCAGCGCGGTGATCGAGGCTACGTGCGGGCTGACAAAGGCGTCCCGAACATCCTCCCGCGGCAGCAGGCAGTCGATCACCAAGCCGTCCGGTTGCAGCGTGGGCATATCCTTCATCGAATGCACGGCGATGTCGATCGCGCCCTCGGTCAAGGCCTCCTCGATCTCGCGGGTGAACAGGCCCTTGCCGCCGATCTGCGACAGGGGGCGGTCCAAGACCCGGTCGCCGGTGGTCTTGATCGGAATGATCTGGAACGCGTCCTGCGGCAGGCCATGCGCAGCCATCAGGCGATCGCGCGTCTCATGGGCCTGCGCCAGGGCCAGGACCGATCCGCGCGTGCCGATCCGAAGCGGTCGGGTGGGGGTGGGCATCTGTGTCATGCGCCACGGCATAGCCGCCGGGGCTGCGCTTGACAACGCCTGTCGCCTGACCTTCAAGGGGCGCAGGAGGCCCCATGACCAAACTTCTGCTGCGCGCCCTGGCCGGCGAGACACTTTCCACCCCGCCGATCTGGATGATGCGTCAAGCCGGGCGCTATCTGCCCGAATACCGTGCGACGCGCGCGCAGGCGGGCGATTTCCTGTCGCTGTGCTACAATCCCGACCTTGCCGCCGAGGTCACCCTGCAGCCGATCCGCCGCTTTGGCTTTGATGCCGCGATCCTTTTTGCCGACATCCTGCTGATCCCCCAGGCCTTGGGCGCCGACCTGTGGTTCGTCACCGGAGAAGGACCGCGGCTGTCCACCGTGACCAGCGCGTCGGATTTCGCGCGGCTGAAACCGGCGGATCAGGTCGATGCGCAGCTGGCACCCGTCTATGAGACGCTGCAGATCCTGTCACGCGAACTGCCGCGGGAAACCACGCTGATCGGCTTTGCCGGCGCGCCATGGACGGTCGCGACCTACATGGTTGCGGGCCGCGGCACCAAGGATCAGGGACCTGCGCATCTGCTGAAGGATCAGGACCGCGCGACATTCGCCGCGTTGATCGACCTGATCACGGATGCCACGATCCATTACCTGTCACGTCAGATCGAGGCCGGGGCCGAAGTCGTCAAGCTGTTCGACAGCTGGGCCGGCAGCCTGAAGGGCCAGGATTTCGACGACTTCGCGATCGCTCCGGCCAAGCGGATCATCGCCGCGCTGAAGGCGCGTCATCCCGGCGTGCCTGTCATCGCATTCCCCCGTGAGGCGGGCGAGCGTTATGTCGGGTTTCGGGCGGCGGTCGGAGCCGACTGCGTCGCGCTGGACAATTCGGTGTCGACCGATTGGGCCGCCCGCCACGTCCAGACCGAGGGCTGCGTCCAAGGCAATATGGACCCGCGGCACATGGTCATGGGCGGGCCCGAACTTGTCGCCGAGGCGCAGCGGATCACCCGCGCCCTGCGCGGCGGTCCGCATGTCTTTAACCTGGGTCACGGGATCACCCCTGACGCCGATCCCGACAACGTCGCCCGGATGATCGAGGCGGTGCGCAGCGCCTAGCGCGCCACCGCCTTGGGATAGCCGTTCGCCCGAAGATCGTTGAGCGCGGCGATCAGGGCCTGCCGGTCGGTGAAGGGTCCCGCCATGATCAGCCGCAGCGGTTTCGTTCCGTCCGTTGTCCGCCCCTGCCCCGTCGGATAGCCGCGCGCAACCAGCGCCCGCAGCACGATCATCGCGTTCCCCTCGTCGCCATAGGCGCCGACCTGAACATACCGCGCCGATGCCGGGATCATCTCGGGTCCCGGCACAGCCACCGGCGTGGGCGTGGCGACGATGGGCGCCGCAGGGGTCGGCGAAGCCGCACGACGGGTCGTGGCACGCGGTGTCGCGGCAACGGTTGGCCGCGCCGCCTGGGCCGTCCTGACGGCTGCCGGCTCTGGCCGTGGCGGTGCCGCGGTCACTCCCGTGGTCAACGACGCCGTCGCGGTGGCCGCGCGCATGCCGGGACACAGCCCCAAGGTAGAACCCTGCGCGGATGCCGACGGGTCCGGCTTGTAGCCAAGGCGCGCGCACAGCTCCGGGCTGCCCGAAAGGCCGGTGGCCTCGCGCAGCGTCGGCGCCATGGTCAGGGCATCCTGCAGCGCGGTGTGGATCGGATCGGGCACCCGCGACGCGGCCGGTTCCGCGCGGGTTTCGGCCGGGGCCGGGTCCGCGGTCCATTCGCCGGGGCGCAGGTCGCGCGACAGCTGTTCCAGCAGCATGGTTTCGACATCGGGCGGCGGTGCCTGGGTCAGTGGCAGCGCCCGTTCCGTCAGCGGGTCCGTGCGCCGGACGTCCAGGCTGGGGGGAAAGCCGCACAGCGCCTGCCCCTGCCCATCCTGGCGCGCGGTCCAGTCGGCGCCGCTGCGGGTGAAGACGCAGCCGTTGCCGTCGATATACTGCGTCCCCGCGAAATCGGCGGGGGGCGGTGGCGTCGGAGCGGCCTGCGCCGCCCCGCCCAGCAAAAGCATCGCCAAAACCCGCAAGTGCCCGATCATCTGCCATCCAGTTCGTTGTCCTGCCCCAGACCTAGCGCAGAACCGTGAAACGGCGGTTAACGGGCGGCCTTATTTCGTGCCGAACATCCGGTCACCGGCATCGCCCAGGCCCGGGACGATATAGCCGTGATCGTCCAGTCGTTCGTCCAGCGCCGCCGTGAAGATCGGCACGTCCGGATGCGCCTCGCGCATGCGCGCGACGCCTTCGGGCGCGGCCAGAAGGCACAGGAAGCGCATGTTCTTGGCCCCCCGCTCCTTCAACATGTCCAGCGCCGCGACCGACGAATTGCCCGTGGCCAGCATCGGGTCCACCACGATGGTCATCCGCGCGTCCAGTTCGCGCGGCACCTTGCAGTAGTATTCGACCGGCTTCAGCGTCTCGGGGTCGCGATAGAGACCGACGAAGCCCACGCGCGCGCCGGGGATCAGCTCCAGGATGCCGTCCATCAGCCCATTTCCGGCCCGCAGGATCGAGATCAGGGCCAGCTTCTTGCCCTCCAGCGTGGGGGTCTCCATCTCGCACATGGGCGTCTCGATGTGCATGGTGGTCAGTTCCAGCTCTCGCGTGACCTCATAGGCCAGAAGCAGGCTGATCTCGCGCAGAAGGCGGCGGAAACCGGCGGTGGACACCTCTTTCTGGCGCATGATCGACAGCTTATGCTGAACCAGCGGGTGGTCGACGACGGTCAGGTGTTGCATCAGGCGAATTCCTTTTTCAGGCAGTCGCGGGTGGACGCATCGCAGAACGCGGCGTCGGCAGCCCACTGGTTGATCTGTCGGAACTCGGTATCGCCCCAGCCAAAGGTCGACGCAAGCCGATCGTATTCATGGCGCATCGTCGTGTGGAAGAACGGCGGATCGTCGGTGGACACGGTGACCCGCACCCCGGCATCGGCCAGCCGCGCGATGGGATGGGCGCCCCAGGATGGATAGACCCCAAGCGCGATGTTCGATCCCGGACACACCTCCAGCGTCACGCCGCGCTCGACCAGGTCGCGCACCAGCGCAGGGTCGTCGATCGCCTGCACGCCATGCCCGATGCGGGTGCAGCCCAGGTCCAGCGCCTGCCGGACGCTGTCGGGGCCGCCCCATTCGCCTGCATGGCAGGTCAGGCCCAACCCGGCCTCTGCCGCGCAGTCAAAGCTCCAGGCGTAATCGGTGGCCCGACCGACCTGTTCGGCCCCGCCCATGCCGAAGCCGGTGATCCAGCCGCCCGCGGTCTCGGCAGCACAGCGCGCAGTTTTGCGCGCACGATCCGCGCCGAAGTGACGGATCGCGGTGACGATGCCGCGGCTGTCGATGCCATCCGCCCGGGCGCGGTCCGCGACCTCGGTCATCGCGGCCAGATGATCGCGCCAGGCCGACAGGTCCGCACCGCCGCAGAACTCCGGCGAGACGAACAGTTCCGCATAGACCACGCCCTCCTCGGCGCAGCGGTCCAGCACCTCGGCCAGCAGGCGGGCGTAGTCGCGCGGGCCGTTGATGACGCTGGTCGCGGCCTCGTAGCAGCGCAGGAAGCCCGGAAAGTCGTCATAGGCGTAATGCCCGCGCTCGTCGAAGACGCCGGACAGGTCGGCGCGTTTTTCCTTGGCCAGGCCGCGGATAAAATCGGGTGGCGCGGCACCCTCCAGATGCAGGTGCAGTTCGATCTTCTTCATAGGAATGATGTCCCGTGTCGGGGGGCGGGCAGCCCCAGATGCGCAAGGATCGAGGCGCCGATATCGGCAAAGCCCACCTGCCCCACGCCGCGCACGCCCGCGCCCCAGCCCAGCACGGGGGCGCGCTCGCGGGTGTGATCGGTGCCGGACCAGGACGGGTCATTGCCGTGATCGGCGGTGAAGATTGCCAGATCGCCGGGCGACAGCGTCGCCAGGAACCGGCCCGCGACGCCGTCGAACCATTCCAGTTGCGTGGCATAGCCGGGAATGTCCCGCCTGTGGCCGAAATTGGTGTCGAATTCGACGAAGTTGGCGAATGTCAGGCTGCCGGGTTCGGCCTGGGTGCCGAGCCGGACCAGGTGTTCGGCCAGGGCCGCGTCATCTTCGCCCTTGTGCAGGCGGGTGATGCCGCGATGGCTGAAGATGTCGCCGATCTTGCCGATGGCATGGGTGACCCGCCCCGCACCCTGCGCGATGTCCAGGATGGTGTCGCCCGGCGGCGCGATCGCGAAATCGCGGCGGTTGCCGGTGCGACGGAACGCGCCGGGCTGGCCGACAAAGGGGCGCGCGATGACCCGGCCCACGCGCATCGCGTGCAGCATCGGTGACAGGTCGCGGCACAGCGCGATCAGGCGGTCCAGGCCGAACGCCTCCTCATGTGCCGCGATCTGCAGCACGCTGTCGGCCGAGGTATAGCAGATCGGCCAGCCGGTCTGCAGATGCCGGGCGCCGAAGTCGTCGATGACCTGCGTGCCAGATGCATGGCAGTTGCCCAATATGCCGTCGGTCTCCGCCAACTGGCAGATCCGGGCAGTCACGTCGGCGGGAAAGGCGGGATCGGTGTCGGGGAAATAGGTCCAGCCCCACGGCACGGGGACGCCCGCGATCTCCCAGTGGCCAGAGGGGGTGTCCTTGCCGCGCGACACCTCGGATGCCGCGCCCCACAGGCCGCGGGGTTCGGCGCCCAGACCCGGTGCATCCGCGCCCGAGGCCAGCCGCACCGCCGCCCCAAGCCCCAGCCCGTCCAGCACCGGCATCCGCAACGGACGCGCCTGCGCGATATGCCCGACGGTGTTCGTACCGGTATCGGGGCGACCGTCGTTGAAGAAGGCGTGGGCATCGGGCGCGCCGCCGATGCCCACGCTGTCCATGACGATCAGGAACGCCCGGCTCATGCGCCGATCCGGTCGCGGATCAGTGGGCCGGGCTGGCCGTCGCCCAGGACATAGGCGGCCTGCACGGCGGCGATGGCCACCTGTGCCGCCGTGTCGTCGGCGGCGTGGACCATGCCCAGGGGGCGGTCGGGGCCGACCTCCTCTCCCAGCTTGGCCAGGCGGTCCAGGCCCACGCGGTGGTCGATCGCCTCGGCCGCGCGCACGCGTCCGCCGCCAAGCGCCAGCACCGCGTGGCCAAGCGCGGTCACGTCGATGCGCCCCACGCGCCCCGCGTCTGGCGCGGGAATGGGCAGGATCAGCGGCGCGCGGGCCAGATGCGCCTCGGGGCGGTCCAGCAGGTCGCGCGGTCCGCCCTGGGCCGCGACCATGCGGCCGAACACCTCGGCCGCGGCGCCGCTGTCCAGCGTGTCGGCCAGACCGTCCGCGGACCGTCCCGCCAGCGTCAGGCATTCCGCCGCCAGCGCCAGCGTCAGGTCGCGCAGCGCCCCGGCCTCGCCCCGCAGGGCGCGGATCGCCTCGTGGATCTCCAGCGCATTGCCGGCGCTGCGGGCCAGTGGCTGATCCATGTCGGTGATGAAGGCAGAGGTGCGGCAGCCCGCCCCGTTCGCGGTCTCGACCAGGGCCTGGGCCAGCCGGCCGGCGCTGTCGGCCTTCTTCAGGATGGCGCCCGACCCCGCCTTTACGTCCAGGACCAGCGCATCCAGCCCCGCCGCCAGCTTCTTCGACAGGATCGACGCGGTGATCAGGTCGATCGATTCCACTGTCCCCGATTCGTCGCGGATCGCGTACAGGCGACGGTCCGCAGGGGCCACGTCGCCCGTGGCCGCCACGATCGCGCAGCCGACGGTGCGCACGATGCGGCGGAAGTCATCCTCCGGCTGGTCGCACAGATAGCCGGGGATCGCCTCCAGCTTGTCCAGCGTGCCACCCGTATGGCCCAGGCCGCGACCCGAGATCATCGGCACGAACACCCCGCGCGCGGCCAGAAGCGGCGCCAGCACCAGCGACACCGTATCGCCGATGCCGCCGGTCGAATGCTTGTCCACCACCGGGCCCGACAGGTCCCATTGCAGGACATGCCCCGAATCGCGCATGGCGCGCGTCAGCGCCACGCGGCCCGCAGGTCCGACGCCCTTGGTCAGTACCGCCATCGCAAAGGCACCCGCCTGCGCGTCGCTGACCGACCCGTCGGCCAGCCCCTGCGCGATCAGCGCCGCGCCCGGCCCGTCCAGGCCCCGCCCGTCGCGGATCGCCGATATGACAGGACGCGGATCCGTCATGTGCGCGCCATGTGGCCCGCGTCGAACCGGCCGGGCAGCAGGTCGCCCACGGTCGTGTGCATCTGCGCGCCGTCGGTCGTGGCCAGCAGGACCGACACCTCTGCGGATGCGAATTCAGCCAGTTTCTGGCGGCAGCCGCCGCAGGGCGGCACGGGGGTCGGGCTGTCGGCGATGACGGCGACCTCGATCAACTCCGTCTCTCCGGCGGCGACCATCGCGGCGATGGCCCCGGCCTCGGCGCAGGTGCCTTCGGGATAGGCCACGTTCTCGACGTTGCAGCCGCGATAGACAGTGCCCGACGCGCCGCGGATGGCCGCGCCGACCTTGAATTTCGAATAGGGCACATAGGCCCGTTCGCGCACGTCGCGCGCCGCATCCAGCAATGACGTCGTCATGGTTCACCCCGTTCGATCTGGCCGCCAATCTGCGCCCGCGGGCGGGGTTGTGCAAGACGCGCGCGGGCGCGCAGAACCCCGCTGTTCCCCGACGTCAGAATGGTTTAACGGTAAACCAATTCCGAAACCGGAGGGGCGAAAGATGGAAGACCGCAGGCAGGACAGCGCAAGACAGGCCGCGCTGGATTATCACGAGTTCCCGCGACCGGGCAAACTGGAGATCCGCGCGACCAAGCCGATGGCCAATGGCCGCGACCTGGCCCGCGCCTATTCCCCCGGCGTCGCCGAAGCCTGCCTGGAGATCAAGGCCGATCCCGCAACCGCCGCACGCTATACCACCAAGGGCAACCTGGTGGCCGTCATCTCGAACGGCACGGCCGTCCTGGGCCTGGGCAACATCGGCGCGCTGGCCTCCAAGCCGGTGATGGAGGGCAAGGCGGTCCTGTTCAAGAAATTCGCCAACATCGACTGCTTCGACATCGAGGTGAACGAGCCCGATCCGGTCAAGCTGGCCGAGATCGTCTGCGCGCTGGAGCCGACCTTCGGCGCGGTGAACCTTGAGGACATCAAGGCCCCCGACTGCTTCATCGTCGAACAGATCTGCCGCGAGCGGATGAACATCCCGGTCTTTCACGACGACCAGCACGGCACCGCCATCGTGGTGGGCGCGGCCGCGACCAATGCGCTGCGCATCGCCGGCAAGCGGTTCGAGGACATCAAGATCGTCTCGACCGGCGGCGGGGCGGCGGGCATCGCCTGCCTGAACATGCTGCTGAAACTGGGCGTCAAGCGCGAGAACGTCTGGCTGTGCGACATCCACGGGCTGGTCCATGAGAGCCGCGACATCGACATGAACCCGCAGAAGGCCGCCTATGCCCAAGCCTCGGACAAGCGCAGCCTGACCGAGGTGATCGACGGCGCCGACCTGTTCCTGGGCCTGTCCGGTCCGGGCGTTCTGACGCCCGAGATGGTCGGCCGCATGGCCCCGCGCCCGATCATCTTCGCGCTGGCGAACCCGAACCCGGAAATCGACCCCGACGCGGCCCGCGCCGTTGCCCCCGACGCGATCATCGCCACCGGGCGCAGCGATTTCCCGAACCAGGTCAACAACGTCCTGTGCTTCCCCTTCATCTTCCGCGGCGCGCTGGACGTCGGCGCGACCACCATCAACGACGAGATGAAGATCGCCTGCATCGAGGGCATCGCCGCCCTGGCCCGCGCGACCACCGCGGCCGAGGCCGCCGCGGCCTATCGCGGCGAGACGCTGACCTTCGGCGCCGACTATCTGATCCCCAAACCCTTCGATCCGCGCCTGATGGGCGTCGTGTCATCCGCCGTGGCCCGCGCCGCGATGGAGACGGGCGTTGCGACCCGGCCCCTGGACGACATGGCCGCCTACAAGCAGAAGCTGGACGGATCGGTCTTCCGATCGGCGCTGATCATGCGCCCGGTCTTCGAGGCCGCGGCCACCGCCACGCGCCGCATCGTCTTTGCCGAGGGCGAGGACGAACGTGTCCTGCGCGCCGCCAATGCCATGCTGGAGGAGACGACCGACGTCCCGATCCTGATCGGCCGCCCCGACGTGATCGCCACCCGCGCCGAACGCGCGGGCCTGCCGATCCGCCCGGATGTCGACTTCGAGATCGTGAACCCCGAGAACGACCCCCGCTATCGCGACTATTGGGAAACGTATCACGGCATCATGGCGCGGCGCGGGGTCAGCCCCGACATCGCCCGCGCGATCATGCGCACCAACACCACCGCCATCGGCGCCGTCATGGTGCACCGGGCCGAGGCCGACAGCCTGATCTGCGGCACGTTCGGACAGTACAGCTGGCACCTGCAATACGTGCGCCAGATCCTGGCCCGTGACGGGCTGCACCCGGTCGGCGCACTGTCGATGATCATCCTGGAAGACGGGCCGCTGTTCATCGCGGACACCCAGTGCCACAACGACCCCACGCCCCAGCAGGTGATGGAGACGGTGATGGGCGCCGCGCGTCACGTCCGCCGGTTCGGCCTGACGCCCAAGATCGCCCTGTGCAGCCATTCGCAGTTCGGCAACACCGACAGCTATTCTGGCCGCAAGATGCGCGACGCCCTGACGCTGCTGGACGCACGCGAGCCCGACTTCATGTATGACGGCGAGATGCATGTGGACGCGGCCCTGGACCCCGAGCTGCGCGAACGCATCTTCCCGACCTCGCGGCTGCAGGGTGTGGCGAACGTGCTGGTCTTTGCGGGCACCGACGCCGCATCGGGCGTCCGCAACGCGCTGAAGATGCGCGCGGGCGGCCTGGAGGTCGGGCCGATCCTGATGGGCATGGGCAACCGCGCCCATATCGTGACACCCTCGATCACCACGCGCGGCCTGCTGAACATGTCTGTGCTGGCCGGCACTCCGGTCACGCATTACGGCTGATTCGGCGACATTTTTGCAAATACTGCGGCGCGGCAAAGGAGGATTTGCTGCGCCGTTCTGTTTGCAAACACGATCGCCGGATTTCTGCTAATCAGCGCATGGTCACGCCGCTAACAAGGTTGCGCGACGCCCCCCTTCCTGCGTAACAAAACCCAGGTTCAGGGAGGGGAGTCCATGTCCTATCAAGATCTCTACGCGCGCTGGAAGGCCGATCCCGAGGCGTTCTGGATGCAGGCCGCCGATGCCATCGACTGGACCCAGCCCCCAAGCCGCGCGCATTTCGACCAGGGCCCCGCCGGGGAATGGTTCGCCGACGGCATGGTGAACACCTGCTGGAACGCCATCGACCGCCATGTCGCGGGCGGTCACGGCGACCGCCTGGCGGTGATCCACGACAGCCCGATGACCGGCAGCGTCAGTCGCCTGACCTATGCCCAGCTGCAGGACCAGGTGGCCCGGCTGGCGGGTGTGCTGGCCGCGCGCGGCATCGGCAAGGGCGACCGGGTCATCATCTACATGCCGATGATCCCCGAGGCGCTGCAGGCGATGCTGGCCTGCGCCAGGATTGGGGCCATCCATTCGGTCGTCTTCGGCGGGTTCGCCGCGCATGAACTGGCGGTGCGCATCGACGACGCCAAGCCCCGCGCGATCATCGCCGCAAGCTGCGGGCTGGAGCCGGGTCGCGTCGTCCCCTACAAGCCGCTGATGGACCGCGCCATTGACGAGGCCGCCCACAAGCCCGACTTCACCATCGTGTTCCAGCGCCCCGAATGCGCGGCCGACATGGTGGCGGGCCGCGATCTGGACTGGCGCCAGGGGGTGGCGGACGCGCACCCGGCCGACTGCGTCCCGGTCGAGGGGAACCACCCGGCCTATATCCTCTACACCTCGGGGACGACAGGCCAGCCCAAGGGTGTCGTGCGTCATACCGCGGGGCATCTGGTCGCCCTGGCGTGGAGCGTGCCGAACATCTATGGCATCGGGCCGGGCGACGTGTTCTGGGTCGCGTCCGACGTGGGCTGGGTCGTGGGGCACAGCTATATCGTCTATGGACCGCTGATCGCGGGCGCGACGACCGTGGTGTTCGAAGGCAAGCCCGTCGGCACCCCCGACGCGGGTACGTTCTGGCGGGTGATCGCGGATCACAAGGTCAAGTCCTTCTTCACCGCGCCCACCGCCATCCGTGCGGTCAAGCGCGACGACCCGGACGGCCGGTTGGTCGGCAAGTACGACCTGTCCGGCCTGCAGGCCCTGTTCCTGGCAGGCGAACGTGCCGACCCCGACACCGTCACCTGGGCCGAGGATCGGGTCAAGGTTCCGGTGATCGACCACTGGTGGCAGACGGAGACCGGCTGGCCCATCGCCGCGAACCCCTTCGGCGCGGGGCTGATGCCCGTGAAGAAGGGCAGTCCGACCCTGCCCATGCCCGGCTACGACGTGCAGGTCCTGGACGAGGCCGGGCACCCGGTCGCCCCCGGCACCCTGGGCGCGATCGCGATCAAGCTGCCCCTTCCGCCCGGCACCCTGCCCACGCTGTGGAACGCCGAGGATCGGTTCAACCGCGCCTATCTGCAGCATTTCCCCGGCTTCTATGAGACCGGGGATGCGGGTTACGTCGACGATGACGGCTATGTCTGGATCATGGCGCGCACCGACGACGTCATCAACGTCGCGGGCCACCGCCTGTCCACGGGCAGCATGGAGGAGGTTCTGTCCAGCCATCCTGCCGTCGCGGAATGCGCGGTGATCGGGGTCGCCGATCCGCTGAAGGGACAGGCGCCTCTGGGCCTTCTGTGCCTGAAGAAGGGGGTCGAGACCGAGCATGCCCAGGTCGTGGCCGAAGTGGTGCGCATGGTCCGCGACCGCATCGGGCCCGTCGCGGCCTTCAAGACCGCCTGCGTCGTCGATCGCCTGCCCAAGACGCGGTCGGGCAAGATCCTGCGCGCGACCATGGCCAAGATCGCCGACGGCGAGACGGTCAAGGCGCCCGCCACCATCGACGACCCCGCCATCCTGGACGAGATCCGCCGATCCCTGGCCGGGATCGGCTATCCCGCCTAGTCCAGCGTCGCGCCCAAGCGGGTCATCAGCGGCACGAAGTCGGGGAAGGACGTGGTGATCGGCCCCGCGTCGTCGATGGTGACGGGCTGCTGGGTCGCAAGGCCCAGGATCAGGAAGCTCATGGCGATGCGGTGGTCCAGATGGGTCACCGCATGGCCGCCGCCCGCCACCTGCGCCGCGCCGTGAACGGTCATGGTGTCGCGCGTGTCCTCGACCGTGACGCCGTTCGCGCGCAGGCCCACGGCCATCGCATCGATGCGATCACTTTCCTTGACGCGCAGTTCCGCGACGCCGTTCATCACCGTGGTGCCGTCGGCGAACGCGGCGATCACCGACAGGATCGGGAATTCGTCGATCATGCTGGCCGCACGATCGGCAGGCACGGTCACGCCCTTCAGCGGGCCGTGGCGCACCAGCAGGTCGGCCACGGGCTCTCCGCCCTCCTCGCGCGGGTTCTCGAAGGTGATGTCGGCGCCCATCTCCAGCAGGGTCACGTACAGGCCGTCCCGCGTCGGGTTGCGGCTGACGCCCGGCACGCGAATTTCGGACCCCGGCACGATCAGCGCCGCAGCCACCGGAAAGGCCGCACTGGACGGATCGCGCGGCACGGCCACGGGCTGCGGGCGCAGTTCAGGGCGGCCGGTCAGGGTGATCTTGTGGCCTTCGGACGTGGTCTCGGTCCGGATCTGCGCGCCGAACCCGGCCAGCATGCGTTCGGAATGATCGCGCGTCGGTTCGGATTCGATCACCACCGTGTCCCCCGGCGCGTTCAGCCCGGCCAGCAGGATCGCCGACTTGATCTGGGCGCTGGCCACGGGGGTGCGATAGGTGACGGGCACCGGATCGGCCGCGCCCTGGATGGTGATGGGCAGACGCCCCCCCTCGCGCGCGGTGACCTGGGTGCCGAACTGCGACAGCGGGTCCGTCACCCGCGCCATCGGACGACGCGACAGGCTGGCGTCGCCGGTGAAGGTCACGCTGATCGGCGTGGTCGCGACCGCACCCATGATCAGACGCACGCCGGTGCCCGAATTGCCGCAATCGATCACATCGGCCGGGCTGGAGAAGCCGCCCACGCCCACACCATGCACCGACCACTCTCCCGGCCCGTGCTGCGTCACCTGCGCGCCAAGCGCCTGCATAGCGCGGGCAGTGTCCAGCACGTCCTGGCCTTCCAGCAGGCCGGTGATGCGCGTCTCTCCGATGGCCATCGCGCCCAGGATCAGGGCGCGGTGGCTGATCGACTTGTCCCCCGGCACCAGCGCCTCGCCCGACAGGGGGCCGGTGCGGCGGGCGGTCATCGGACGGGGGTCTGCGGAATGCGACATGGGCCTACCTCGTGGTTTTGCCGCGCCTTTTAGCCCGCCCGGCGCGCCCCTGCCACCATCATCTTGAGGCCGGCGCCCCCGCGCCATAGAAGGGGGCCAATCACGGATTGGAGAATCCCATGCAGGAACTGGACCGGCTGCGCGACCTGGCCGACCCCGAACGCGCCGCCCGCGCCAGTGCACGCCACAAGCGTGAACGAGAGACCCTGGGCATCACCCCCGCCGCGCTGGAGGAGGTCGTCGCCGAATGGCGCGCGGAACGCGATCTGGACGCGCGCATCGCGCTGGCCGAGGCGCTGTGGGACAGCGACGTCCACGAGGCCCGCCTGGCCGCCGCCGGCCTGCTGGTGCAGGCCCGCATGCGGCCCGACGACGCGGCCTGGTCCGCGATCATGGACTGGGCGCCGCAGATCGACGGGGCCGAGATCGACGATGCGGTGATGACCGCCGCCGCGCGTCGCGTGGTCGCCGATCCGACCCGCCTGGATCAGATCACGGCATGGGCCGGCAGCCGGAACCCGTGGCTGCGCCGGGGCGTGATGCTGGCCACGCTGCCCTGGGCCAAGATGAACAACCCCAAGCCCAAGGATCTGGAGATTCGGGAAAAGGTTATGCAGCTGATGCTGCGCCTGGCGTCCGACCGTCACGGCGGCGTGCGTCAGGCGGCCAAGCTGTGGCTGCGCAACCTGGAAAAGCGCGACCCGGACCGCGTCGCCGTCTGGCTCAGCGCCCACGAGGCGATGGCCGCGCCCGAACCGCAGCCTGAACCCCAGGCCGAGGACGCGCCGCAATCCGACGACGCGCCGCGTCCCGACGGCGATCAGGAGCGGTAGACTTCCAGCGTCGGCAGATCGGTCAGCGGCACGCCCAGCAGCTGCAGCGCCGGCAGCGAGACCTGGCTGCCCGATCCCGACAGGGGCCGCAACTCGACCTGCGCCGACTTGCCTGTAGCGGGGTTCACGATGCGCCCCTGCACGGGCGCATCGACCAGGGGCGTCTTCATCCAGAACCCACCCTCGGACGGGTTGCCAAGCGATCCGACGGTCGTGCCAAGCCGCGTCTCGGCCGTGGCCGGGGCCTGGGCGGCGGCCACGCGCTGTTCGGGCGTCGTGGTGTCCAGCTGTGCGGGTGTCGCGCGTGCCGCGGGCCGGGGGCTGGGCGCGCGCGTCACGGCCGTCGCGGCCGCGGTCTGGGCCGCCGTCGCCTTGGGCGCTTCGGGCCGGCTCATCGTCGCAGCCATCTGGGTGCATCCGGCCAGCGACAGGCCCAGGACGGCAAGGGGGATCAGGCGCATCGGCGTCTCCTTCAATCATCGTTGCCGCAGATTAGTCACGCCAGCGTGGCAAGGTCCACCACCCGACCCACGAATCCCCGCCTTGTGACCGCAGTCCGGCGCGCCTAGATAAGGGGGATGGACATGCACCCGCCCCTGATCGACCCGTTTGCCCGCCCCATCACCTATCTGCGGGTGTCGGTCACCGACCGCTGCGATTTCCGATGCGTCTATTGCATGGCGGAACACATGCAGTTCCTGCCCAAGGCCAACCTCCTGACGCTGGAGGAGCTTGACCGCCTGTCCACCGCCTTCATCGGGCTGGGCGTGCGCAAGCTGCGCATCACCGGCGGAGAGCCTTTGGTCCGTCGTGGCATCATGGGCTTTTTCCGCAACGTGTCGCGTCACTTGGGGAACGGCCTTGACGAGCTGACCCTGACCACCAATGGCAGCCAGCTGGCCCGCCACGCGGCGGAACTGGCCGATATCGGCGTGCGGCGCGTGAACGTGTCGCTGGATACGCTGGACGCCGACAAGTTCGCGGCGATCACCCGGTGGGGCCGCCTGCCCCAGGTGCTGGAGGGGATCTGCGCCGCGACCGCTGCCGGCCTGCGCGTCAAGATCAACGCCGTCGCCCTCAAGGGCGTCAACGACAGCGAGCTGTTCGATCTGGTGCAATGGTGCGGCGACGAGGGTCACGACCTGACCTTCATCGAGGTGATGCCCATGGGCGAGATGGGAGAGGAGGACCGGCTGGACCAGTACTGGCCCCTATCCGACCTGCGCGCCCGGCTGGCCGAACGCTTTACGCTGCTGGATCTTGCCGAACGCACGGGTGGCCCGGCCCGTTATGTCAGGCTGGCCCAGACCGGGCAGAAGATCGGCTTCATCACGCCCCTGACCCATAATTTCTGCGAAAGCTGCAACCGCGTGCGCGTCACCTGCACCGGAGAGCTGTTCATGTGCCTGGGCCAGGAGGACAACGCCGACCTGCGCGCGCCCCTGCGCGCCAGCGCCGACGACGAGGCCCTGCGCCAGACGATCCGCGCGGCCATCGCGCGCAAACCCAAGGGTCACGACTTCGACTATTCCCGCCAAGGCGTCGCAGGCCAGATGACCCGCCACATGAGCCATACCGGCGGCTGACAGGGCGCGCCTGCGGGGGGTCCGGGGGGCGCCAGCGCCCCCGGCCCTCGCGGGACGCAACCCTACTCGGCGGCGGCTTCCGCAGCGCGCGCCTCGGCGTCCAGGACCTCGGCCCGTTCCTCGACCAGTCGGACGATGTGATCGACCATCTGGTCGTTCGACAGCTTATGGCTCTGCTTGCCGGCCATGTAGACCATGCCCGACCCGGCCCCGCCACCGGTGAATCCCAGATCGGTCATCAGCGCCTCGCCCGGTCCGTTCACCACGCAACCGATGATCGACAGGCTCATCGGCGTCTTGATGTGCTCCAGCCGCTTTTCCAGCGCCTCGACCGTGCGGATCACGTCAAAGCCCTGCCGTGCGCAGCTGGGACAGCTGATGATCTGCACCCCGCGCGTCCGCAGGCCAAGCGATTTCAGGATCTCGAAGCCGACCTTGACCTCCTCGACCGGATCGGCCGACAGGCTGACGCGGATCGTGTCGCCGATCCCCATCCACAGAAGGTTGCCCAGGCCCACCGCCGACTTGACGGTGCCGCCGACGAAACCGCCCGCCTCGGTGATGCCCAGATGGATCGGCGCGTCCGTCGCCTCGGACAGCTGCTGATAGGCCGCGGCCGACAGGAACACGTCGCTGGCCTTCACGCTGATCTTGAATTCATGGAAATCGTTGTCCTGCAGGATCTTGATATGATCCAGCCCGCTCTCGACCATCGCGTCGGGACAGGGCTCGCCATATTTCTCCAGCAGGTGCTTTTCCAGGCTGCCTGCATTCACGCCGATGCGGATCGAACAGCCGTGGTCCTTGGCCGCCTTGATGACCTCGCGCACGCGGCTTTCGTCCCCGATGTTACCGGGGTTGATGCGCAGACAGGCGGCGCCCGCCTCGGCAGCCTCGATGGCGCGCTTGTAGTGGAAATGGATGTCGGCGACGATCGGCACAGGGCTCTCGCGGCAGATCTCGCGCAGCGCGCGCGTCGTCTCCTGGTCCGGGGCGCTGATGCGCACGATGTCGGCGCCAGCATCTGCGGCGGCGATGACCTGGGCCAGGGTCGCCTTGACGTCGTGACCGTTGGTGTTGGTCATGGTCTGCACGCTGATCGGGGCATCGCCACCGACGGGGACCTTGCCCACCATGATCTGGCGCGACTTGCGGCGCTCGATGTTGCGCCAGGGACGGATCGGGTTCAGCGACATGGCAGGCCTCCGGGGGTTCGCCCCTCAGATAAGCCATGCAGGCCGCAACGACAACCGCCCCCTCAGCGCTGCATCGCCGTCAGTACCGTTCCAAGACAGTCTCGGGGCAGCATCAGCAGCATCGGCCCCTGCACCCGCAGGCTGACCAGCCCCGTCGCCCGGTTCGAGGTGCCGACCCGCTGGCCCGGTGCGAAATCGATCCCGTCGATGGGCCATTCCAGGCCCTGGCTGCTGCCGCGCGCCGGTCCCATCGGGTACAGCGACACCCGCGTCCCGGGCATCAGCGGCAGGGTCAGGCGCGGCGGGCACAGCACGATCACGTCATCGCTGGCCAGCATGACGACGCGCGGAACGCCGGGCTGGACCATCACCGTCAGCGCGGCCAGGGTATGGTCCAGGCGCAGCCCCGCAAAACCCACCGCCATGACCAGCGGCGCGTCGATTCGTCCCAGGCATTTGGCGAAATCCGTGCTGTCCTGCTCGGCTACCTCCAGCACGCGGGCGGCCGGAACCGACCGCCGCGCCGGGTCCGAGATGCTGTCCAGGTCCCCGATCACCCAGTCCGGCGCGTGCCCCAGGGCCAGCGCCCGGTCCGCACCCCCATCCGCGGCGACCAGCAGGGGCGCGACCGACAGCGCCACCGACAGATCGGCGGGCGTCACCATGCCGCCGCCGATCACGGTGACCCCGCGCAGGTGGCGGACCGGTCGGGGCTGGTCCACCATTCCCGCCCTCAGCCCTTGCCGACGCCGCTGAAGACGCGCTTGAACGGCAGCGCCCACAGTACGCCAAGCGCGACATAGATCAGCAGCTCGATCCAGATCGGCTGGCGGCCGAACCGCCCGTCAAGCCAGTTCATCAGCGACACCGCCGCGACGACATAGGCGGGCATGCCGATCACCAGGATCAGGATTGATAGCCGCTTGCGGGTCTTCAGTTCCATGTCGTCTGGCCCTTTTCTCGGTATCCCCGAACGCGCCCCAAGGGGGTCCGGGGGACAGGATGTCCCCCGGCACGTCGCGGGACGCAATCAGTCGGCGAAGGGATCGGTCACCAGGATCGTGTCGTCACGCTCCGGGCTGGTCGACAGCATCGCCACGGGGCACTGGATCAATTCCTCGACGCGGCGCACGTACTTGATCGCGGCGGCCGGCAGGTCGGCCCAGCTGCGCGCCCCGGCGGTCGATTCGTGCCAGCCCTCCATCTCCTCATAGATCGGGCGTACCTTGGCCTGCAGCGCGGCCGCCGTCGGCAGATAGTCATACGTCACGCCGTCGATCTCGTAGCCGGTGCAGATCTTCAGCGTGTCGAACCCGTCCAGCACGTCCAGCTTGGTCAGCGCGATCCCGTTCACGCCGCTGATCGCGCAGGTCTGGCGCACCAGCACCGCATCGAACCAGCCGCAGCGGCGCTTGCGGCCCGTGACGGTGCCGAACTCGTGGCCGCGCTCGCCAAGGCGCTGGCCGTCGGCGTCGTCCAGTTCCGACGGGAACGGACCTTCGCCCACGCGGGTGGTGTATGCCTTGACGATGCCAAGGACAAAGCCGATCGCGCCCGGCCCCACGCCCGTGCCACTGGCCGCCGCCCCCGAGGTCGTCGTGGACGAGGTCACATAGGGATAGGTGCCGAAATCGATGTCCAGCAGCGATCCCTGCGCGCCCTCGAACAGGATCCGTTTTCCGGCCTTGCGGGCGTCGCCCATGATCTTCCAGACGGGCTGGGCATAGGGCAGCAGCTTGGGCGCCACCTCCATCAGCTTGGCCTTCAGTTCAGCGCGGTCGATCGGCGTGGCGCCAAGACCCGCGCGCAGCGCGTCATGGTGGGCCAGCAGGCGGTCCAGACGGCTGTCCAGCGTCTCCTCGTCGGCCAGGTCGGCGACGCGGATCGTGCGGCGGCCGACCTTGTCCTCATAGGCGGGGCCGATGCCGCGGCCGGTCGTGCCGATCTTGGCCTTGCCGGCGGCCTCCTCGCGCAGCTTGTCCAGGTCCTGGTGCAACGGCAGGATCAGCGGCGTGTTCTCTGCGATCATCAGGTTCTCGGTCGAGATGGCGACGCCCTGCCCCGCCAGCTTGTCGATCTCCGAGAAAAGCGCCCAGGGGTCCAGCACGACGCCGTTGCCGATCACGGCCAGCTTGTTCTCGCGCACGATCCCCGAGGGCAGCAGCGAGAGCTTGAAGACCTTGTCGCCGATGACCAGCGTGTGGCCGGCATTGTGACCGCCCTGAAAGCGCGCGATGACATCGGCGCGTTCCGAAAGCCAGTCGACGATCTTGCCCTTGCCCTCGTCGCCCCACTGGGCTCCGACAACCACAACATTGGCCATGAGCGATCCTTTTCGTTGTCCGAAGTTCTTTTCAGCCCGGCATTAGCGCATCGGGCACGGCGGGGAAAGCCGCTTTGTCGGGACCCTGCCGGGGGGCGGCCGCCGGGGGCGCTTCGCCCCCCGGACCCCCGGAGGGTATTTGGTCAAAGAAGAAGCGGCCGGTCTCAGTAATGCGGCGGGCGCTGGTCGGCCAGCGCGACGCTGCCCGCCGCATCGGCCTGACGCTCGGCCTCGGCCAGCAGCAGTTGATCCAGGCGGCGGGTGACGCGGGCAAGGTCGCGGTCCTGTCGGGCGATGACCTCGGACAGTTCATCCGTCAGCCGCGTCAGATGGGCCAAGGCCTCCTCCAGCTGATGCAGGCGGTCCTGCTGCTTGTCCATGTCGTCACCTTCCGTTACAGCGGCGCCTGAATATGGGCCCGAAAAGGCGACTGATACCATGGCAAAAGACAAGAAGCAGCCCCGTCCCAAGGCCGAGACGCCCAAGGGGTTCCGCGACTATTTCGGGCAGGACGTGACCGAACGGCGCGACATGCTGGACCGCATCGCGCAGGTCTATCACCGCCATGGCTTCGATCCGCTGGAGACGAGCGCCGTCGAGACGGTCGAGGCCCTGGGCAAGTTCCTGCCCGACGTGGACCGGCCCAATGCCGGCGTCTTTGCCTGGCAGGAGGAGGCGGTGCCCGGCGGCGGCACGGCGGGCGACTGGCTGGCACTGCGCTATGATCTGACGGCGCCCTTGGCGCGCGTCGCGGCGCAGTACCGCAACGACCTGCCCAGCCCGTACCGCCGCTTTGCGATGGGGCCGGTCTGGCGCAACGAAAAACCGGGGCCGGGTCGGTTCCGCCAATTCTATCAATGCGACGCGGACACGGTCGGGTCAGCCTCGGTGGCGGCGGATGCCGAGATCTGCGGCATGCTGGCCGATGCGCTGGAGGCCGTGGGCATCGACCGCGGCGACTATCTGGTGCGGATCAACAACCGCAAGGTTCTGAACGGAGTCCTGGAGGCGGCCCAGGTTCGCGAGGATCAGGCCGAGGATGTGCTGCGCCAGATCGACAAGTTCGACAAGGTCGGCCGCGAGGGCGTGCTGGCCCTGCTGACCACGGGTCGCCTGGACGACAGCGGCGCGCGCATCGATGGCGTGGGCCTGTCCGAGGCGCAGGCGGGGCCTGTGCTGGCCTTCCTGGAGGCCAAGGGCGCGGACAACGCCGCGACTCTGGACAACCTGTCGGCCGCCGTCGGCGGATCGGCCATCGGCGCCGAGGGTGTGGACGAGCTGCGCCAGATCGCCACGATGCTGGCCGCGATGGGCGTGGCCGAGGATCGCGCCGTGATCGATCCGGCCGTGGTCCGGGGCTTGGGCTATTACACCGGCCCGGTCTTCGAGGCCGAGCTGACCTTCGAGATTCTTGACGAAAAGGGCCGCAAGCGGCAGTTCGGATCGGTCGCGGGCGGCGGCCGCTATGACGGGCTGGTGGAGCGTTTCACCGGGCAGAAGGTCCCGGCCACCGGGGTCAGCATCGGAGTAGACCGCCTGCTGGCCGCTTTGCGCGCCAAGGGTCTGGCCGGGGCCGAGGTCGCCGGTCCCGTGGTCGTGACCGTGATGGACCGCGACCGCATGTCGGATTACCAGTCCATGGCCGCCGACCTGCGCGCCGCCGGCATTCGTGCCGAGGTCTATCTGGGCAACCCCAAGAACTTTGGCAACCAGCTGAAATACGCGGACAAGCGCGGCGCACCCGTCGCGATCATTCAGGGCGGGGATGAGGCGGAACGCGGCGTCGTGCAGGTCAAGGACCTGATCCTGGGCGCGAAGATCGCCGCAGAAGCCTCTGTCGAGGAATGGAAATCCCAGCCCGCCCAGACCGAGGTCGCGCGCGCCGACTTGGTTGCCGAAGTCCGCAGGATCATCGGATGATCCCGAAGCAGGCCAAGCAGGCGGTCGGACAGCGGCTGCTGTCGCGGTTCCGCGACGCCGGTGCGACCGAGATCGCGCCCGACATCCTGCTGCCCGCGGGCGACCTTCTGGACCTGTACGGAGAGGACATCCGCGCCCGCGCCTATGTCACCCAGGACCCGATCCGTGGTGAGATGATGCTGCGCCCCGACTTCACCGTGCCGGTGGTCCAGGCGCACATGCAGAACGGCGCCGATCCGGCCCGCTACTGCTATCTGGGAGAGGTGTTCCGCAAGCAGGACACGGGCGACACCCGCCCCGCCACGCCGCGCGACCACGAATACCTGCAATGCGGGTTCGAGCTGTTCACCCGCGATCCCCAGGCCGATGCCGAGGTCTTTGCGCTGTTTCACGATGCGCTGGCGCCCCTGGGCCTGCAGGCGCGCATGGGCGACATGGGCCTGCTGCTGGATGCGGTGCGCGGCCTGCCCCTGACCGAGGCGCGTTCGGTGGCGCTGCTGCACCACATCTGGCGGCCGGGCCGCTTCGCGCGCCTGCTGGCGCGGTTCTCGGCCCCGTCGATCGCACGGGAGTTTCCCGACGTGACCATGTCCTGGGCCGGGATGCGGACCGAGGACGAAATGATCCGCCGCATCGCACGTCTGCAGTCGGACGTGGCGGTGCCGCCCTTGGCCCCGGTCTGGACCGACCGGCTGGAGCGTCTGTTCGCCCTGCGCGCCCCGGCGCCGCAGGCGCTGTCGACGCTGGCCGACCTGGCCCGCGACATGCCCGCCATCGCGCCGGCGGTGGCCCGCATCCGCGACCGCCTGGACGCCATCGCCGCGCGCGGCATCGACCTGCAGACGGTGATCTTCGACGCCAGCCACGGGCGCACCACGATGGAATATTACGACGGCTTCACCTTCACGTTCCAGGCCGACCGCGCCGGATGGCCGCCGGTGGCGTCGGGCGGGCGCTATGACGCGCTGACCCGCGTGCTGGGCCGTGGCCGCGAGATCCCCGCCGTGGGTGGCATCATCCGCCCCGGCCTTGTTGCCGAACTGGAGGCGCAGGCATGATCCGTCTTGGCGTGCCGTCCAAGGGGCGGCTGATGGAACAGACCTTCGACTGGTTCGCCGACCGCGGCGTGCGTCTGTCGCGGGCCGGGTCCGACCGCGAATATGCGGGCCGGGTCGACGGGGTCGAGGGCGTGTCGCTGGTCCTGCTGTCGGCCGGAGAGATTCCCCGCGAACTGGCCGCCGGCCGGATCGAACTGGGCGTGACCGGCACCGACCTGGTGCGCGAAAAGCTGGCCGGATGGTCAAGCGACTTGGTCGAAGTCACGCCGATGGGGTTTGGACATGCCGACCTGATCCTGGCCGTGCCGGATTGCTGGCGCGACTGCACGGACCTGG
Organism: Paracoccus sp. S4493; assembly: GCF_000967735.1. Lineage (NCBI taxonomy): Bacteria > Pseudomonadati > Pseudomonadota > Alphaproteobacteria > Rhodobacterales > Paracoccaceae > Paracoccus > Paracoccus sp. S4493. The sequence goes on along the minus strand of NZ_JXYF01000002.1, from coordinate 10,980 downwards.
ACGATTTCGCCGCCATCGCGCGCGATTTCCGGGCCGAACATGGATTCCGTTTGCGCATCGCCACGAAATATCACCGCCTGGTCCGCGCCTGGCTGTCCGCCCATGAGGTCGCGGATTATCAGCTGGTCGACAGCCAGGGCGCGACCGAGGGCACGGTTGCCAACCTGACCGCCGAAGCGATCGCCGACATCACCTCGTCGGGCGAGACGCTGCGCGCGAACAACCTGCGCATCCTGGACGAGGCGCCGATCCTACGGTCGCAGGCGACGCTGTTCGCCAGCCGCGCGGCGATGGGCCCGGCAATGGACGCGCTGATCGCACGGCTGGTGCCGCCGCAGGCAGACCGGTCAGCCTAACCCCGCGGTGCCCGCGTCAAAGCCACGGCAGCAGCACCGCGACCGAGATCGCGGCGATCAGCACCCCTGCGCCCAGTTGCAGCGTTCCGGGCAGCCAGCGCGCGGCGCCTGCCCAGGGGCCGTGTTCGGGCATCAGGGCAAAGCTGCCGCGTCGCGCCCAGACCGCCAGGCAGGCGACCGCGACCGTCACCACCGCGGTGCCCAGACCCATCGCCAACGTCCCCAGGATGCCCATCCCGAAGATGCCCATCCGCCAGGTCAGGATCAGCAGAAACAGCGCTCCGGTGCAGGGCCGCAGCGCGATGCCCGCCACGACCAGCACCCCGTCGCGCAGCGACCGCGTCTGCGCTACCTGCTGCGGCGTGGGGCCATGCGCATGGCCACAGCCGCAGGCGTCGCCGTGGTGGTGATGGTGGTGGCGATCCGCCCGCGCCTGCGCGCGCAGCATCGACAGGCCGCGCCATGCCAGCCACAGGCCGACCGACGCGACCAGGACCGTGCTGGCCTGCACCATCGCGACCTCCGACAGGTCGGTCAGGGTCTGGCGCCCCAGGTCCAGGATGGTGATGCCGCCCCAGACCAGGGCTATGGCCGTGCCTGCCTGCGCCAGCGACGACGCGACCGACAGCCCGGCCAGCCGGGCCAGCGGAACCTGGGCGCCGAACCCATAGCTGCCGATGACAACCTTGCCATGCCCCGGCCCGACCGCATGGGCGACGCCATAGGCAAAGCACAACCCCAGCAGCGACGCGACCGCCCCCGACTGGCCCGACCGCAGCGCCCGCAAGGCCCCGGCCATCGCGTTCTGGACGGCGCGCTGCTGGTCGGTGGCCCACCGCTCGATCCCGGCCAGACCGCCGCCCAGCCACAGCGCCACCAGCGTCAGGGCGACAACCAGCCCCGTCAGGGCGACGGCGCGCCTCATGATCCCGGGCCGCAGCGGACCTGTACCGAATCCGCGCCGGTGGCGCCGATGTCCACGGTGATCAGGTCCGCCTCCTCGGCGCTTTGGCCGTCGCCCAGGGCCTCGCCCACTGCGCGGGCATAGGCATCGGCGGCGGCATAGGGGTCGCCCATGCGCAGATCGACAGCGCAATCGTCCCGCGCGATGGCCGGGGGTTCGGGGATGCTGAACTGGACATAGTATTCGGGGTCATAGACCTGGATCGTCAGCGGCCGGTCCCCGTCCAGCGGCTCGGCCAGCGGCCGCACATGGGCCGAGATCACCCGCCCGTCCTCATAGCGCGCGGCGAAATCCTGCGGGCCGTCCAGCGCCAGCCTGCGGCCGTCCGCGTCCAGAAACAGCCGTCCGTCAAAGCCCGGCTCCCAGTCCGCGTCGAAGCCCTGCAGGGCCGCCTGTTCGTCGGTGGTCAGGACGCCGTCGCCATCGGGGTCCAGGCCCAGATCCTCGATGATCAGCAGGGAATAGAATTCGTCATAGGCCCATTCGACACCCACATGGGTCAGCGCCCCCGCCGCGTCGTGACGCAAGGACAGGCCCGCGTCGATGAACACATGCGGATGGGCCGACGCACCAAGCGGCGCGACGATCAGCAGGGCGGACAGGCAGGACACGCGCGGCGACATCGGCAGGACACCTTGGCAAGGACGGCGGTTCCAGTTACCCGCGTGCGGCGCGGCTTGCAAATCACCGCTTTGCCAGCCCGGCGGAAAACCACGCGGGCGCCGCAACCCCAGGCCGGGTTCGGACGTGTCTGGATGCAGAGGAACAGGGGACGGCATGAAACGACGGGCATTCACGATGGCGGGGCTGGCCTTGGCGCTGACCGGGTGCGGGCGGATCGTCGATGCCCGCGCCACCGCGCGCGAAACCGCGTTCGAGGCCGAATTCCCCCCCACCGGGCAACTGATCCAGGTGCAGGGCCGCACCGTGCATGTCGACATCCGCGGCAGCGGTCCCGACCTGATCCTGCTGCACGGGGCCAGCGGGAACAGCCGCGATTTCACCTTTTCCCTGGCCGACCGCCTGGCGACCCGGTACCGCGTCCTGGCCTTCGACCGGCCGGGGCTGGGCTGGACGGACGCGATCGGCGCACAGACCGACAACCCCATCGCCCAGGCCGAACTGCTGCGCGCCGCCGCCGACCAGCTGGGCGTGCGCCGACCCGTGGTGCTGGGCCACAGCTATGGTGGCGCGGTCGCGATGGCCTGGGGTCTGCGCGCACCGGGCGACACGGCGGCGCTGGTGATCGTGTCCGGGGCGACGATGCCCTGGCCCGGCACGCTGACCGGATGGTACGCATTCCTGGAGACGCCCCTGGGCGACCGTGTCGGGCCACCGCTGCTGACCGCCCTGGCGCCGGTGTCCCTGGGCAACCGGATCATGGCGGGCATCTTCGCGCCCCAGCCCGTACCCCCGGGATACGCCGACTATATCGGCGTGGGGCTGGCCGCGCGGCGCAGCAACTATCGCGCGAATGCGTCGCAGATCAACGGGTTGCGCGCCTATCTTCGCGTGATGGCGCCGCAGTATCCGCGCCTGACGATGCCGGTCGAGGTGATCCATGGCGGTCAAGACAGCATCGTGCCTGCCGACATTCACGCCCTGCCCCTGGCAGAGGCGCTGCCCAACGCCGCGCTGACGATCCTGCCCGATCAGGGCCACATGCCCCAGCATGGCGATCCGCAGGCGATCATCGACGCCGTCGACCGCGCCAGCACCCGCGCGGGCCTCCGCTGACGGGGGCTTGCAGCGCCCGCGCCCGCGTCCCAAGGTGGCCGCCAAACCAAACCGGGGGCCATCATGCTGACCATCCACGGCGTCACCCGCTCGCGTGCATCGCGTGTCGTGTGGCTTTGTCACGAACTGGACCTGCCCTTCCGGCAGGTGCCCGTCATCCAGGCCTATCGCATCGGCAATGCCGACGCGCCCGATGCACCGCCCAACACCCGCAGCCCCGATTTCCTGGCCCTGTCCCCCGCAGGCGCCATCCCGGTGATCGAGGACGAAGGGCTGGTCCTGTCCGAATCGCTGGCGATCACACTGCATCTGGCGCGCAAGCATGGCGGCCCCGCAGGCCCGCAGGATTATGCCGAAGACGCGCTGATGACCCAGTGGTCGATCTATGGCGCCACCGCGATCGAGCCCGATGCACTGACCATCCTGATGCTGCACAACCGCGGCACGCTGCAATCGGCCGATGACGTGGGGATCGTGGCGGACGCGGCCGAACGGCTGGTCCGGCCGCTGAAGGTGCTGGAGGACCATCTGGCAACGCATGCCTATCTGGTGGGCGGCCGTTTCACCGTGGCCGACCTGAACCTGGCCGAGATCGTCCGCTATGCCCAGGGGCACGGCGCGCTGATGGAGGGGTTTCCCACGATCCGCGCCTGGCTGTCCGCCTGCCAGGACCGCCCGGCGTTCCAGGCGATGTGGGCCGCCCGCATGGCGGAGCCGGAATAGGCGCAATCCTTTGGGGCGGGCCGCGCAGGGGACACAACCCCTTGCCGCCCGCCCCCGCGCCATGAGATAAGCGCCGCGATCCAAATCAGTGAGCGACCCCATGGCCGACGACCTTCTCTCCGGCAACGCCGCCAGCGACGCCTATTCCGCATCCTCGATCGAGGTGCTGGAGGGGCTGGAGCCGGTGCGCAAGCGTCCCGGCATGTATATCGGCGGCACCGACGAACGCGCGCTGCATCACCTGGTCGCGGAAATCCTGGACAACTCGATGGACGAGGCCGTGGCAGGCCACGCCACGCGCATCGAGGTCGAGCTGCTGGCAGATTTCAGCGTCATCGTGCGCGACAACGGCCGCGGCATTCCCATCGACCCGCACCCCAAGTTCCCCGGCAAGTCCGCGCTGGAGGTGATCCTGTGCACGCTGCATGCGGGGGGCAAGTTCTCGGGCGACACCTATCAGACCTCGGGCGGTCTGCACGGCGTGGGTGCGTCGGTCGTGAACGCGCTGTCCGACCTGATGGTCGTGCAGGTCGCGCGCAACAAGGAGCTGTTCGAGCAGCGCTTTTCCCGCGGCATCCCGCAGGGGCCGGTCGCCAAGATCGGGGCGGCCCCGAACCGGCGCGGCACTACCGTGACCTTCCACGCCGACGAGGAGATATTCGGCCATCACCGCTTCAAGCCCGCGCGGCTGATGAAGATGGTAAAATCCAAGGCCTACCTGTTCAGCGGCGTCGAGATCCGCTGGAAGACCGAGATCGACGACGGAGAGACCCCGCGCGAGGCCACGTTCCATTTCCCCGGCGGCCTGGCCGATTACCTGACCGAGACCCTGACCGGGACCAGCACCTATGCCGACCGCCCGTTTTCCGGCAGCATCGACTTCAACGCCAAGTTCGGCGTTCCGGGCAAGGTGGACTGGGCGATCAACTGGACGCCCGCGCGCGACGGCTTCATCCAGTCCTATTGCAACACCGTCCCCACCCCCGAGGGCGGCACCCACGAGATGGGATTCTGGGCCGCGATCCTGAAGGGCATCCGCAGCTATGGCGAGCGGGTCAGCAACAAGAAGGCCGCCCAGATTACGCGTGAGGATCTGATCATCGGCGGTTGCGCGCTGGTCAGCTGCTTCATCCGTGAACCGGAATTCGTGGGCCAGACCAAGGACCGCCTGGCCACGACCGAGGCTGCGCGCCTGGTCGAGGGCGCGGTGCGCGACCATTTCGACACCTGGTTGGCGTCTGACACCAAATCCGCGGGAGCGATCCTGGATTTCCTGGTGCTGCGCGCCGAGGAGCGCCTGCGTCGCCGCCAGGAAAAGGAGACCGCGCGCAAGACCGCCACGAAAAAGCTGCGCCTGCCCGGCAAGCTGGTCGATTGCAGCGCCACCAACCGCGACGGGACGGAACTGTTCATCGTCGAGGGCGACAGCGCCGGCGGTTCCGCCAAGATGGCCCGCGACCGCACCAAGCAGGCCCTGCTGCCCCTGCGCGGCAAGATCCTGAACGTGCTGGGCGCAGCATCGTCCAAGATGGGTGCCAACCAGGAGATCAACGACCTGTGCCAGGCGCTTGGCGTCAACATGGGCACGCGTTTCAACGTCGATGACCTGCGCTATGACAAGGTCATCATCATGACCGACGCCGATGTCGACGGCGCGCATATCGCGTCGCTGCTGATGACGTTCTTTTTCACGCAAATGCGGCCGATGATCGACAAGGGGCACCTGTATCTGGCCTGCCCGCCGCTGTACCGTCTGACGCAGGGGGCCCACCGCCTGTACGTGGCCGACGACGCCGAAAAGGATCGGATGATCGCCAAGGGCCTGGGCGGCCGCGGCAAGATCGACGTCCAGCGCTTCAAGGGTCTGGGAGAGATGGACGCCAAGGACCTCAAGGACACGACCATGAACCCTGCCACCCGCAAGCTGATCCGCGTCAGCATCGACGACGATGAAGGCGGCGAGACCGGTGATCTGGTCGAACGCCTGATGGGCAAGAAGCCAGAGCTGCGGTTCGAATACATCCAGGAAAACGCCCGCTTCGTCGAGGAACTGGACGTGTGATCCCCACGATCGGCCTGTATGTCGCGGCCGCCATGGCCGAGATCGCGGGCTGTTTCGCCTTCTGGGCCTGGCTTCGGTTGGACCGGTCGGCGCTGTGGCTGGTGCCGGGCGTGGTCGCGCTGGCGCTGTTCGCTTGGGCGCTGACGCGTGTTCAGGTCGATTTCGCGGGGCGCGCCTATGCAGCCTATGGCGGCATCTATATCGCCACGTCGCTGGCATGGCTGTGGCTGGTCGAGGGTCAGACCCCCGGCAGGCTGGACCTGCTGGGGGCCGGGCTGTGCATCGTCGGGGCCGCGGTGATCCTGGCAGGCGCCCGCCCGTAGGCGGACGGGCCTAGACCCACTTGGCCAAGGGCGGCAGGCTCATCAGGACGGCGTCGGCGTTGTGGCCGGTCTCCAGCCCGAATTTCGTGCCGCGGTCATAGACCAAGTTGTATTCCGCATAGAGACCCCGATGGATCAGCTGCGTGTCGCGGTCGGCATCGTCGAACGCCTGCGCCATCCGCGCCTCTGCCAGCGGCAGGAACGCCGGCAGGAACGCCGCGCCCACGTCGCGGGTGAAGGCGAAATCCGCCTCCCAGTCCCCGGTGTTCAGGTCGTCATAGAAGATGCCGCCGACGCCCCGCGCCCGCCCGCGATGGGGGATGAAGAAATACTCGTCCGCCCAGGCCTTGAAGCGGTCATAGTAGTCCGCCCCGTGCGGCAGGCAGGCATCGCGCAGCGTGTTGTGGAAATGCGCGGTGTCATCGGCGTATTCGATGCAGGGGTTCAGGTCTGACCCGCCGCCGAACCACCACGCCCCCGGGGTCCAGAACATGCGTGTGTTCATGTGCACGGCCGGCGCGTGCGGGTTCCGCATATGCGCGACCAGGCTGATGCCCGATGCCCAGAACCGCGGGTCATCCTCCATGCCCGGCACGCCGCGGGCGGCCATCGCGGCCTGGGCGCGGGGGGCCAGGGCGCCATGCACCTCGGACCAGTTCACGCCGACCTTCTCGAAGGCGCGGCCGCCGCGCATCACCGACATGATGCCGCCACCGCCGTTGTCGGCGCGTTCCGTGGGCGTCACCTCGAACCGGCCCGCGTGGGCGTCGCCCGGAGCGCGGTCCTCCAGCGCCTCGAAGGCGGCGGTGATGCGGTCGCGCAGCTCGCGGAACCAAAGCGCGGCGCGGTGGCGTTGTTCATCCATGGCGGGCCTCATTCGTGATTTGCCAGCCCCAGGCATCGCGACTAGCATCGCCTGCGTCCATAAAGAGAGCCGCCATGCGCCGCAACACCGCCCTTGCCCTTTGCCTTGCACCGGTCTTGGCCCTTGCCGCCTGCGGCACGCCGCAGGAACGCTGCATCAGCCGGAACACCAGCGAATACCGCACCGTCAGCAGCCTGCTGGCCGAGGTCGAGGGCAATCTGTCGCGGGGCTATGCCTGGGACGAACGCCAAGTCGTGCGGACGCGGTTCGCGCAATGCGAACGCGTGATCCGCGACCACGAGGGCAAGGCGCAGATCAGCACCTATGGCTGCTGGCGCGATTATGTCGATGTCGAACGGTTCCGCGTGCCCATCGACCCCGCGGCCGAGACGCGCAAGCGCGACGGCCTGGTCGCGCGCCAGGCGGCCCTGACGCGCAGCGCGAATGCCGCCGTAGCCGCGTGCCGCGCCGCCTATCCCGAGGAAGCCTAAAGCACCTGTGACGTTACCGGGTCGGCCAGGCTGCGTCCGCCGTCGACGGTGACGATCTGGCCGGTGACAAAGCGCGCGCCGTCGCTGACCAGGTAATGCACCGTTTCGGCCAGTTCTTCGGCCGGGGCGATGCGGCCCAGGGGCGTGCCTGCAATGATCTGCGCCCGCTGGTCGGGGTTGTCCTTCAGCGCGCATTGCAGTTCATGCGACATGACACTGCTGAAGCTGACACCGTTCACGCGGATGCGGTGCGGCGCCAAGGCCAGCGCCAGCCCGCGCGTGGCCTGTTCCTGCGCCGCACAGGCGATGGAATAGCCCAGCATCGACGGAATCGGCCGCCGCGCCGCCAGGGTCGAGATGTTGACGATCGCCCCGGTCTGGGCGCTTGGCCCTTCGCCTTCGGCCTGACGGATCATGCGCTTTGCGACCATCTGCGACAGACGCAGGCTGGCCAGCATGTTCTGGCGCAGCATCTCCTCCAGCGCGTCCATGTCGGTGTCCAGCGGATCGCTGCCCCGAACGAAACGATGGGCGTTCACCAGGATGTCGACGCGGTCGAACGCATCCAGCGTGGCCGACAGCAGGTTCGCCATCGCCAGCTTTTCCGACATGTTCCCGACAAAATGGCGCACCTGGCTTTCCTCGTCGGCATAATCCGACACCGCCGATTGCAGCGCCTGTTCGTCACCGTCCGCGAACATGACCGATGCGCCGCGTTCGGCCAGGTGCCGCGCGATGGCCAGGCCCACGCCGCGCCCGGCGCCGGTGACGATGGCCGTCTTGCCCTGGATCGACAGCGTCACCGCCGTGCCCCCCGGGCCAGGACCGTGGCAGTGCCCTTGCCCGCCGCGGTCGCCTCGATCACCTTGAAACGCGTGTCGCCCGCGACCTCATGGACCTGGCCGAAATGCTGCGCCAGGACCGATTCGTAGGGCAGATGCCGGTTGGCCACCATCCACAGCCGACCCGCGCCGGTCAGGATGCGCGCGGCGGTGGCGATGAAGTCGGCCCCAAGCCGCGGGTCGGCCTGTCGCCCCTCGTGGAACGGGGGGTTCATGATGACGCCGTTGACCGGCTCCCGCAGGGTGAAATTGCGCGCGTCCGCCCAGTGGAACTGTGCCCGCGGATCGGTGACGTTGCGCTTGGCCGAGGTCAGGGCGGCGTGGTCGGCCTCGACCAGGTGCAGCTCGGCGATGCCCGGTCGGGCCAGCGCCTGCGCGGACAGCCAGCCCCATCCCGCGCCCAGGTCGACCACGCGGGTGGGCATCTTGGGCGGCAGGTTATCGGCCAGCATCCGCGACCCCGGGTCGATCCCGTCGGCCGAGAAGACGCCCGGAAGGGTCACGAAGCCCGGCTCGACCTGACGCTCGGTCGCGGTCCAGTCGGCAGGCAGGCCCGCCTCTGGCAGCGTCACCTGAAAGATCTTACCATGGGCTTTGCTGATGACATCGCGCACCTCGGCATGGCCGCGCAGTTCCTTCAGCAGGGAATCGACGCCGTTGGTCTTCTGCCCATCGACCCAAAGGGCCGCGCCAGGCGCCAGATGCGCCGCGGCTAGCGCAAGGCGCGCGCGTGCGGCGGCCTTGGCGCGCGGCAGGCGGACGAGGGCCGCGTCGAAACGGCCCTCCGGCTCCGTCCGGACATCGAATCCGCGGGCGGTCAGTCCGTCATGGTCGGGAAAGTTCCCTTGGACGATGGTCAGCTGTGCGGGGTCGAGGGGGGACAGGTCATCGGCGGCAGTGGCGCCGATGAACAGCACCCGACCCCCGGGATGGCCGTCTGGAAAGGCCAGGTCCAGTCGTGATTGGGTCACGCGACTACTCTTTTTCCATGGTGCATTGCAGGGGATGCTGCTGGCGGCGGGCCAGCTCCATCACCTGGGCGACCTTCGTCTCGGCCACCTCGTGTGAAAAGACGCCGACGACGGCCAGACCGCGACGGTGCACGGTCAACATGATCTCGATCGCCTGGGCATGGGTCATGTGGAACAGCCGCTCCAGCACGTGAACGACGAACTCCATCGGGGTGAAGTCGTCGTTCAGCAACAGGACCTTGTACATCGGCGGCCGCTGCGATTTCGCGCGCGGCTTGACCGCCAGATCGGATTGGTCGTCGGGATTGTCGGGTGCGGTCATCCAGTGCGTCATCGGGCTGCGGTCGTTCCTGAATGCTGAGGCGAGGGGGTGGGCGCTGTCGCCATCCCCGGAAATATAGCGCAATCGCGCCCGGATGAAAGCCCCCCGCGCGGATGCGCCGCGATCCGGGTCCGGACGGCGTCGCCTACAGTGCAGACAAAATTAGCGCGATTGCCCGGTTTCAAGGTGAAAAGAGCCGTGCTATTATAGGTTGATTAACGACGGACGTGCGACAAACGACGCGCCCGCTTGAGGCAGAGAGACAGCGACAGTGACCCGATTTACCCATGCCTTCCGGCTGCTTTGTCATGCCGTCCTGGCCGTTGCCCTGTTGGGGCTTCCGGCTGCCGCGGCACCTTTCGCGGCCTATGTGATGGACGCCCGGACCGGGCAACCCATCTATCGCCAGAATTCGGATACGCGACTGCATCCTGCCTCGCTGACCAAGATGATGACGCTCTACATGGCGTTTTCTGCCATCGAACGCGGTCAGGTGAGGCTGGATTCGAAATTCACCGTGTCCTCCAAGGCCGCGAACGAGCCCCCCTCCAAGCTGGGCCTGCGCGCCGGTCAGCAGATCGAGCTGCGCTATCTTCTGCGCGCCGCCGCGATCAAGTCGGCCAACGATGCCGCGACCACCATCGGCGAGGGGCTGGCAGGCTCTGAGCAGGCCTTCACCCAGCAGATGACCCAGATGGCGCGGGCGCTTGGCATGAACAACAGCCAGTTCCGCAACGCCCATGGCCTGACGACCGAGGGGCATTATTCGACCGCCCATGACATGAGCGTTCTGGGACGCCACCTGTTCTACGACTTCCCCCAGTACTACAACCTGTTCTCGCGCCGGTCGGCCGATGCGGGCATCGCTCAGGTCGCGTCGACGAACCGCCGCTTCCTGGATGCCTATGCCGGTGCCGACGGGATCAAGACGGGGTATACGCGGGCTGCGGGCTTCAACCTGACGGCCTCGGCACAGCGCGGCAGCCGTCGCCTGATCGCCACCGTCTTCGGCGGCACGTCCACGGCGCATCGCAACCAGGTGATGACCGAGCTGCTGGACAGCAGCTTCACCCGCATCCCCGACCGCGTGCGCGAGGTCCGTCCGCAGCCTCCGCGCCTGCTAGTGCAGGCCACGACGCGCCGCGCGCAGGTCGCCGCCAGCCCCGCCGCGACCCAGGCAGAACCGCAGCGCCTGGTGCTGCAGGCATCGCCGCCCCCCGTGACCCGCCCTGCCGCCGCCGCGTCGACCCTTGTCGCCGCAGCGCCCAAGGTCGATCTGACCGAGGCGTTGCGCCTTGCCGGCGCGACCGCGGCGCCCGTCGCA
>NZ_JXYF01000001.1:0-73029 GCF_000967735.1 Paracoccus sp. S4493 | reverse complement strand
GGGGGCTGGCCCCCCGGCCGTCGCAGGACGCAACTACTCGGCGGCTTGCTTGACCGCGGTCTCGGATCCGACCTTCATGCGGAAGCCGCGCTCCAGCTGATCGAAGGGCGCCACCGGATAGTCGCCGGAAAAACAGGCGTCGCAATAGCGGGGCGCCTGCGGGTCGCGGCCCGCGGCCTCGCCCGCCGCGCGGTACAGCCCGTCCAGCGACACGAAGGACAGGCTGTCGACGCCGATCCATTCGCGCATCTGTTCCGGCGACATGTTCGCCGCCAGCAGCTTGTCGCGGTCGGGCGTGTCCACGCCATAGAAGCAAGGCCAGGCCGTCGGGGGCGACGCGATCCGGAAATGCACCTCGGCCGCGCCCGCATCGAGGATCATGTCCTTTATCTTCCGGCTGGTGGTGCCGCGGACCACGCTGTCGTCGACCAGCACGACCCGCTTGCCGCGGATCAGTGCCCGGTTCACGTTCAGCTTCAGCCGGACGCCCATATTGCGGATCTGGTCGGTGGGCTCGATGAAGGTGCGGCCCATGTACTGGTTGCGGATGATTCCCATGCCATAGGGAATGCCCGACTCCTGCGCAAAGCCGATCGCCGCGGGCGTGCCGCTGTCGGGAACCGGGCAGACCAGATCGGCCTCGACCGGTGCCTCGCGCGCCAGTTCCACGCCGATCTGGCGGCGGGTCTCATAGACCGACCGCCCGCCGATGATCGAATCGGGTCGCGAGAAATACACGTGTTCGAAGATGCAGAAGCGCCCGGTCGACGGGCCGAAGGGCCGCGACGATTCGATCTGGCCCTTGGAGATGACGACCATCTCTCCGGGCTCGATCTCGCGCAGGAATTCGGCGCCGATGATGTCCAGCGCGCAGGTCTCTGACGCCAGGACGTACCCGTCCTCGCCCACGCGGCCCAGCACCAGCGGACGCACGCCCAAGGCGTCGCGGACGCCGATCAGCTTGGTGCGGGTCATGGCGATGACGCTGAACGCGCCCTCGACCCGGCGCAGCGCGTCCTTCATCCGCTCGGGGATGTTGCGCTGGATCGACCGGGCCATCAGGTGGATGATGCATTCGCTGTCCGACGACGACTGGAAGATCGAGCCGCGCTCGATCAGTTCGCGGCGCAGGGCAGCGGCATTGGTGATATTGCCGTTATGCGCGATCGCGCAGCCGCCCATGTGGAATTCGCCGAAGAACGGCTGCACGTCGCGGATTGCGGTGTTTGCCTTGGTCCCGGCGGTGGAATAGCGGACATGGCCGATGGCCAGCTGTCCCGGCAGCGTCGCCATCAGGTCGGGCTTCGTGAAATTGTCACGGACATAGCCGAACCGGTGGGCGCTGTTGAAGCCGAAGTCGGGATGGTGGGCGACGATGCCGCCCGCTTCCTGTCCCCGGTGCTGCAGCGCGTGCAGCCCCAGGGCCACGAAGTTCGAGGCATCGACCACGCCGATCGCGCCAAAGATGCCGCACTCCTCGTGCAGACGGTCCGAATCGAACGGATGGGCCAGGAAAGGTTGCATCGCGCGGGCCTCGATCTGTGGGGGCTGATGTCGTCGTGCTGTCGGGGGACATGTAGTGCCGACGGCCGACAAAGTCACGCCCCCGCGGTTCCGCAGGGGCGCTTTTTCGTCATCTGCCTGTCATGGCGGATCAGTTCGCAGCGGGCGCTTCGGTCGTGACGGGGGTGCCGGTGGCGGTGCAGCCCATGACCATCTGTTCATAGCGGGTCACGATCCAGCCGGGCGCGTCGGCGGGAATCTGGTCGTCCATCTGGCCGCGCATGCGCTCGAAGACCTGGGCAGACCGCGAATTCTCGACCATCGGGACGTCCTGCGTGGTCATCACGCGGTCATAGACGATGAAGGCGATCGCGACCAGCAGGATGCCGCGCGCCACGCCGAACAGGAAACCCATCCCCTGGTCCACGCCACCCAGGGCCGAGCGTTGCACGACCGAGGAGAATAGCGGCGTGATGATCGAGAAGATCACCAGCGCCAGCGCGAAGACGACGGCAAAGCCCGCGATCGTCGCCAGCTCGCAGCTGTCGCCCATGAAGCGGTCCAGCACCGGCAGCTGCGCCACCATCGGCCGTACCGTGGGTGCAAACAGGAAGGCCAGCACGGCCGCCCCGATCCAGCCCAGGATCGCCAGCGATTCGCGCACGAAACCGCGCGACCACGCCAGGATGGCCGACAGGATGATGACAGCCGCCACCACCGCATCAATGATCGTAAATCCGTCCATAAAACCGCCCCTTGCGCCGGTTGTCGTTCAGTATCAGGCGGTTCAGCCGGCGCCGAAGACCTCGCCCACAAATGCGGTCAGATCGGTGATGCGCCGAAGCGCCATCCCCGACTGGCCCTCGACCTTGGAGGCGTCGGGCAGGATAGCCTGTGAAAAACCAAGTTTCTGCGCCTCTTTCAACCTGTTTTCGGTCTGCGACACGGGGCGCAGCGCCCCCGACAGGCTGATTTCGCCGAAAAGCACGGCCTCCGGAGGCAGGGCGTTATCCTCACGCGCCGATAGAAGCGCGCCGGCGATGGCCAAGTCTGCCGCGGGTTCCGCGACCTTCATGCCGCCCGCGACGTTCAGGAACACGTCCAGCCCCGCGAAGGGTATCCCGCAGCGTGCCTCGAGGACCGCCAGGATCGTGCTGACGCGGCCGCTGTCCAGGCCCACGACGGTCCGGCGGGGGCTGGCAAGCGTCGATGGCGCCACCAGCGCCTGAACCTCTGTCAGGACCGGGCGGGTGCCCTCGATGCCCGCAAAGACCGCGCTGCCGGCGATGGGCTGCCCGCGTTCCGACAGGAACAGCGCAGACGGGTTCGTGACCTCGGCCAGGCCGCTGCCGGTCATCTCGAACACGCCGATCTCTCCGGACGGGCCAAAGCGGTTCTTGACGCTGCGCAGGATGCGGAACTGGTGGCCGCGTTCGCCCTCGAAATACAGGACGCAATCGACCATGTGCTCGACCACGCGGGGGCCTGCGATCTGGCCGTCCTTGGTGACATGCCCCACCAGGATCACCGCGACACCGCGGCTTTTGGCGAATGTCACAAGCTCGTGGGCGGCGGCGCGGACCTGTGCCACGCTGCCCGGTGCGGCCTCGACGGTGTCGGACCACAGCGTCTGGATCGAATCAATCACCGCCACGTCGGGGCGTTCGGCGTCCAGCGTGGTCAGGATGTTCCTGAGGTTCGTCTCGGCCCCCAGGCGCATCGGTGCCTCTGCCAACCCAAGGCGCACGGCGCGCATCCGCACCTGTGCGCTGGCCTCCTCGCCCGAGAAATAGATCGCCTGATAGTTCGCGCGCGAAAACGCTGCGGCCGCCTGCAGCAGGATCGTCGACTTGCCGATGCCCGGATCGCCGCCGACCAGCAGTGCCGAGCCGGGAACCAGGCCGCCGCCCAGCACGCGGTCCAGTTCGTCGATGCTCGACAGGAAGCGGGGCGGGGGCGGTTCGCTGGTCGAAAGGCCCGACAGGGGCACGGCCCGACCCTTGGCCGCGCCCAGTCCCCGGCCGGGGCCCTGGGACAGGGGCGCTTCCTCGATGATGGTGTTCCAGGCGCCACAGGCGTCGCAGCGCCCGGCCCATTTCTTGTGGGCGGCGCCGCAGGCGGTGCAGGTGAAGGCTGTTGTCGCTTTTGCCATGCCCCTCATGTCGCACCGGGGCGCGGGCGTCGCAAGGTGGGTATTAGCACGAATGCAAGGCATTCACGCCTTTGTCGGGTTGAATTTCGGGGTCGGCGGGGGCAGGGTCCGGGCGGAAATTCAGGGGCTTGGACCATGGCGATAGGCTTTTCGCGTTTCGAATTCATGATCGCCTGGCGGTACCTGCGGGCGCGGCGCGCCGAGGGCGGCGTCAGCGTCATGACTTGGATCAGCCTGATCGGCATCGCCCTGGGCGTCATGGCGCTGATCGCCACGCTGGCCGTCCGCGCGGGCTTCCGGGCCGAGTTCGTGGACACGATCTTGGGCGCGAACGCGCACACGACCGTCTACATGGCGCCGCAGACCATCACCAACGAGTTCACCGACGACGTGTATGTCGTACCCGGTCGGATCGCCGACTATGAGGCCATGGCCGCGCGGCTGGCCGAGGTTCCAGGCGTCACCCGCACCGCGGCGATCATCAACGGCCAGGTGATGGCCAGCGCCAACGACTCCTCCAACGTGGCCGAGGTCTTCGGCGTCACGCGGGCCGACCTGGAGGCGATGCCCCGGATCGTCGACCCCGCCACGTCCGAGGGTGACCTTGCGCGGTTCGATCAGGGCATCGCCATCGGCTCTGGCATCGCCCGCGAGCTGGGCGTGGGGGTGGGCGACCGCATCCGCCTGATCGCCCCCGAGGGTGCGCGCACCGCCATGGGCACGACCCCGCGGGTGAACGCCTATGAGGTGACCTATATCTTCAGCGCCGGGCGCTATGACATCGACCGCACGCGGGTCTACATGCCCCTTGCCGAGGCGCAGTCCTATTTCAACCGAGAGGGTGTCGCGGACGAGATCGAGGTCTTCGTCGACGACCCCGAACGCGTGGACGACTGGACGCTGCCCCTGATGCGCGCCGCCGGAGAGGGCGCGCAGACCTGGTCCTGGCGCGACAGTTCCGGGTCGTTCCTGTCCGCGCTGGACATGGAGGACGACGTGATGTTCGTCATCCTGTCGGTGCTGGTCCTGATCGCGTCGATGAACATCACCAGCGGGTTGATCATGCTGGTCAAGAACAAGGGCCGCGACATCGGCATCCTGCGCACGATGGGCCTGACCGAAGGATCGATCCTGCGGGTCTTCTTCCTGTGCGGTGCCTTCACCGGCATCATCGGCACGATCGCGGGGGTGATCCTGGGCGTGGTGCTGGCGCTGAACGTCGACAACATCATGGCGGGCCTGAACGCGCTGACCGGGGGCGGCGCGTGGCAGCCCGAGGTGCGCGGCATCTATCGTCTGCCCGCCGACCTGCGGGCCTGGGACATCTTCCGCGCGGTGGCGCTGTCGCTGACGCTGTCCTTCGTCGTGACGATCTTTCCCGCGCGCCGCGCCGCGCGCATGAATCCGGTGGAGGCCCTGCGCTATGAGTGACGTGTTGCGGCTGGAGGGCGTGGGCAAGACCTATGCCAAGGACGGTCCCGCGCCTGTGACGGTGCTGGACCGGCTGGACCTGACCGTCGCGCGCGGAGAAGTCGTGGCGCTGGTCGCCCCGTCGGGGGCGGGGAAATCGACGTTGCTGCATATCGCGGGACTGTTGGACACACCCGATGCGGGCCGCGTCTGGCTGGCCGGGCGCGACATGACCGGCCTGCCGGACCGCGCGCGGACCGAGGCGCGGCGGCAGGAGCTTGGCTTCGTCTATCAGTTCCACCACCTGCTGCCCGAATTCAGCGCGGCTGAGAACATCGTCCTGCCGCAGCTGGCCAACGGCGTCGCACCCCGTGACGCGCAGGCCCGGGCCGCCGACCTGCTGAACCGCGTCGGCCTGGCGCATCGCGCGGATCACCGCCCCGCGCAGATGTCGGGCGGAGAGCAGCAGCGCGTGGCCTTTTGCCGGGCGCTGGCGAACCAGCCCGCGTTGCTGCTGGCGGACGAACCCACGGGCAATCTGGACCCCGAGACGTCGGACAGGGTCTTTGACGTGCTGATGGGGCTGGTGCGCGATACCGGCCTGTCGGCGCTGATCGCCACGCACAACCATGCCCTGGCCGCACGGATGGACCGTGTGGTGCGCCTGACCGCCGCCTGATCGTTGCACCGCCCCGCGCGCGGGTGCATGCTGGACAAAACGACAACCGACGGGGGCACGGACGATGCGGGCAGTGATGATGGCAGGGGTGGCGGGATTGGCGCTGGCGGGGCTGGTCGCCGCCTGCGCGCCCGAGGCGCAACCGACGGGCGCGGCGCGCGATTACGCGGATTACTGCGCAAGCTGTCACGGGCCGGGCGGACGGGGTAACGGGCCCGCCGCCGTGGGCATGGTGCCCGCGCCCGCGGACTTGACCATGCTGGCCGCACAGGATGGGGGCGTGTTCCCCAAGACCCGCGTGATGGGCCAGCTGGTCGGATACACGATGGGACGCAGCGAATCGCACATGCCGATCTTTGAGGTCCTGCGCGAGGGGCCGGTCGTCATGTATGACGACGGCTCGGGCCAGCGCGTCGCCACGCCGGCGCGGTTGGTCGCGCTGGCGGATTACCTCCAGACCCTGCAGCGCTAAAGCCATGCGCGCGGCAATTGTCGGGCTGACCTGCATGCTGGCCGTGCCTGCGGGTGCGGACGGGCTGGAACGGTTCGGGACCACGATGAAATATGCGCTGCCGCTGGCGGCCGCCGTCTGCGCGGCCGATCAGGATCGGCTGGAGGATTTCGCCGTGCGCGGTGCCCTGCAGGCGGCGGTGGTGCTGGGCCTCAAGGCGGTGTTCGACGGATCGCCCCTGGGCACCCGTCCGACCGGAGAGGGGCGGGGTTTCCCGTCGGGGCATTCCGCCGCCGCGGGGTTCGGGGCCGCGGATCTGGCCGGCAAGTGCTGGGAGGACGATCCCGCTTTGGGCGCTGCCGCCTATGGCGCCGCAGGGCTGACCGCTTTCAGCCGCGTGCAGGCGGGCGAACATACGGCCGATCAGGCGCTGGCCGGTGCGCTGATCGGGATCAGCTTCGGCGCGGCCAGCTTTGGCATCGGCTCCGAAGGGGCCGCGATCAACTTTGGCATGCGCTTTTAGCGCAGAATGACGCGGGGCGCGTCGCTGTGCGGGCCGACCTCCCCGATGACGGCGGCATCCGCGAAACCGTGGCGCGCAAAGGCCGCCTGCACCGCCTCCAGCGCGTCCGGCGCGCAGGCGACCATCAGCCCGCCGCTTGTCTGGGGATCGGTCAGCAGCGCGCGTTCGGCATCGCCGAAGCCCTGCGGCAGGGCCACGCCCTCGCCGTAGCTGGCCCAGTTGCGGCCCGAGGCGCCCGTGACATGGCCCGCCGCGATCAGCGCGTCGATGCCCGGCAGACGCGGCACGGCGGACCAGTCGATCATCAGATCGCAGCCCGACCCGCGCGCCATCTCCAACCCGTGGCCGCCCAGACCAAAGCCGGTGACATCGGTCATCGCATGCACGCCCTCGATGGCGGCAAGGTCCGGGCCGGGGCGGTTCAGCTTGGTCGTGACCTCGATCATGCGGGCATAGCCTTCGTCGTCAAGTTGGCCCTTCTTCAGCGCGGCCGACATGACGCCCACGCCCAAGGGCTTGCCCAGCACCAGCAGATCGCCCGGTTGTGCCTCGGCATTGCGCTTCAGCAGGGCAGGGTCGATCAGGCCCAATGCCACCAAGCCATAGATCGGCTCGACCGAATCGATGGTGTGGCCGCCGGCGATGGGGATGCCCGCCTCGCGACAGATCGAAGCGCCGCCATCCAGGATCGCCGCGATCGTCGCATGAGAGATCGCGTTGATCGGCATGCCCACCACCGCCAGCGCCAGGATGGGCGTCGCGCCCATCGCATAGACATCGCTGATCGCGTTGGTCGCAGCGATGCGACCGAAATCATGCGGATCGTCCACCACGGGCATGAAGAAGTCGGTCGTCGCCACCAGCGCCTGCCGGTCGTTCAGCTTGTAGACGGCCGCATCGTCCGACGTCTCGATCCCCACCAGCAGTTCGGGCGGGACGGGCAGGGCGGCGCTGCCTCGCAGCAGGTTCGACAGGACGCCCGGCGCGATCTTGCAGCCGCAGCCGCCGCCATGGGCCAGGGATGTCAGGCGCGGTTCTGGCATGTCGGTGGCGGTCATGGGGACTCCTGTCGGTTGGACGCAGCATAGCGCGGCGGCGGGGATGTTCCAGCGCCCGGTGACCGCAATCTGCTTGCAGGCCAGCGGCACGGCGACTAGAACGGCTCAAATTTTCAGGCCGCCGGATCGGTGGCCCTTCTTTCTATGAGGACGATGATGCAGGTCAAGGAAACGCAGAACGACGGTCTTCAGCGCGGGTATCAGTTCACGCTGCCCGCAGCAGACCTGGCCAAAGCCGTCGACGCCAAGCTGAAAGAAGCTCAGCCGGAAGTCGAGATGAAGGGCTTTCGCAAGGGCAAGGTGCCCATGGCGATGCTGAAGAAGCAGTTCGGCCCGCGCATCCTGGGCGAGGCCATGCAGGACGCCATCGACGGCGCGCTCAAGGACCACCTGGAGAAGTCGGGCGACCGCCCCGCCGCCCAGCCCAAGGTCGAGATGGAGAACGGCGAGACCTGGAAAGAGGGCAACGACGTCGTGGTCAACGTGACCTACGAGACGCTGCCCGCGATCCCCGAGGTCGACCTGACCGCGCTGTCGCTGGAAAAGCTGACCGTGCCCGCCGAAGACGCGGCCGTCACCGAAGCGCTGGAGAATCTGGCCAAGTCGTCGCAGTCCTTCG
Source organism: Paracoccus sp. S4493 (assembly GCF_000967735.1). Taxonomy (NCBI): domain Bacteria; kingdom Pseudomonadati; phylum Pseudomonadota; class Alphaproteobacteria; order Rhodobacterales; family Paracoccaceae; genus Paracoccus; species Paracoccus sp. S4493. The sequence continues at coordinate 64,634 of NZ_JXYF01000001.1, read as the reverse complement.
AGGACCGCAAGAAAGGCTCCAAGGCCAAGGACGGTGACCAGGTCACCATCGACTTCAAGGGTTTCGTCGACGGCGAGGCCTTTGAGGGCGGCGCGGCCGAGGACTATCCGCTGGTCCTGGGTTCGAATAGCTTCATCCCCGGCTTCGAGGACCAGCTGGTCGGTGTGAAGGCCGGTGACGAGGTCAAGGTCGAGGTGAAGTTCCCCGAGGAATACGGCGCACCGCACCTGGCCGGCAAGGACGCCACCTTCGAATGCACGGTCAAGGCGGTCAAGGCCCCGAAAGAGGCCGAGATCGACGACGAGCTGGCCAAGAAGTTCGGCGCCGACGACCTGGACGGTCTGAAGAAGCAGATCACCGAGCGTCTGGAGGCCGAGTATGCCGGCGCCGCCCGCGCCATCATGAAGCGTTCGCTGCTGGACCAGTTGGATGCGGCGGTCAAGTTCGACCTGCCCAAGTCGCTGGTCGAGGCCGAGGCCGCCCAGATCGCGCACCAGCTGTGGCACGAGGAGAACCCCGAGGTTCAGGGCCACAACCACGATGCCATCGAGCCGACCGAGGAGCACAAGACCCTGGCCGAGCGCCGCGTGCGTCTTGGCTTGCTGCTGGCCGAGATCGGCCAGAAGGCCGAGGTCACCGTGACCGACCAGGAGATGACCCAGGCAGTGCTGCGCGCCGCCCGTCAGTATCCGGGCCAGGAGCGTCAGTTCTTCGAGTTCATCCAGCAGAACCAGGCCGCCCAGCAGCAGCTGCGCGCGCCGATCTTCGAGGACAAGGTCGTTGACCTGATCGCCGAAAAGGCTAAGGTCGAAGAGAAGACCGTGACCAAGGCAGAGCTGGAAAAGGCTGTCGAGGCGCTGGACGAGCTGTGATTTCGGTCCACTGACCGCGCAGGGGCCGCATCTTCGGATGCGGCCCTTTTGCGTTCGGGGCTTGATGGACAGATCGGGCGCGACTAGGTGATCGCCATGACGACAAGCCTTCACCTGATGAAACTGTGCGTAGGTGCCGAAGGCCCCGATGAGCTGGCTGCGTGGCAGACCCGGTTCGGGTCCGGCCCGGCGCGTCACGTCACGCGCATGTGGCCCAAGCGCGAGGCGGAGCTGCTGGAAGGCGGGTCGATCTTCTGGGTCTTCAAGGGCGTCATGATGGCCCGCCAGCGCATCCTGACCCTGGAACGGGTCGAGGGTGCCGACGGCATCCAGCGCTGCGGCATCGTGCTGGACCGCGACCTAGTTCGGGTTGCGGCCGTTCCGCGCCGTCCGTTCCAAGGCTGGCGTTATCTGGCCGCTGCGGATGCGCCACCGGACCTGCCCGCAGGCCGCGCGCTGGAGGAGGCCTTGCCCCCCGCCATCGCTGCCGCCTTGGCTGACATGGGCCTGCGCTGAGGCTTGACGGGACTGCGGTCAGCCGCTATCCGGACGAACGATGCGGGTGTAGCTCAATGGTAGAGCAGAAGCTTCCCAAGCTTACGACGAGGGTTCGATTCCCTTCACCCGCTCCATAGCTAATCTCAAAATGTGTTGCTATTTCAGCGTGTTAGTGTGCGCCTGCGACACAATGATCGTTAATGGTCGTTGTTTGTTATGGACAGATACGCCCATGGTCAGCCGCCAGAGCTTGTCGAATCCCGAAGATATTCCCGAAGCTTGCGTGGTTTTTTCATAGTTCGTGGCTGTGTTTGGGCGGAGGTTTCACGCGTAGTATGACGACGCACAATAAGGTGTGGAACTTCACCAAATTGGTCCTTGAGTCTCAAATTTTCAGGATTGCTTGTTAGGCTACATTACCTAAGGTTGAAGCTATGCTTTTTTTAGGGAGGTTAGTCGATGGGAAGTTCTGGTTCAGGCAATTTTACAGACTATAGCAATACGAATAGGCCCAGTGGCACTGGTAGCACCGGTGGCACTAGCGGTAATGATCCCTGCCGCCAAGCGTTCTCTGTAAGTTTGGAAGAAGTCGCGCAATGCGATTTTTTCGTATCCAACGGCGCCGTGCCCTCCACTTCGACGGTCCTCTCACTTGTGTTCGAACGTCGGATATTTGCTGTCACCGAGAGCGGCATTCAGGTTGGAGCTTTGCCCACGCAGTTCAACTACCTGGCTGCCTGTCTCAGAGATGGTGTTAGCTACGTTGGCATCGTGACGGATTCCAACCTACAACCATTCCCGTTTGTCACCGCTGACTTTACGCCGCAATGACTGTACCTGTTGGTCGTCCGGTTCTTTTAGTCGGGGAAATCATTGTCGATTTTACAACTGCGAAGAAAGATATTGACTGTAAGCTTCGCCTCGGGGGTATCGTGCATGCCGCCCGCGGGCTCTGGGCATGCGACCTTCCGTACTCCGTGGCTGCTGTGGTTCCGCGTTACCTGGTCAGTCAAGCCAAAGCCTACTTGCAGGCTCACGGCTGCACGGAATTTATTTGGCTAGGGGAAGTCGTTGGGGCGCCGAACGTTATCATCATCGGGGACCCCACTGAGGTTACTGACCAAGGATACGAGGATATCCTGAGAAACGAGAAGTTTGTCAGTGTTTTTGATGTACACGGTACACTGTCATCGTACACGGAAGTTCTTGTTTTTCCCGGAATCTTTGATTTATCCATACTCATAGATCTTTTTGACGAAGGGGTCCGAATTAGTTTTGACATTGCTTACGATGTTGATGATTTTGGAAAGCTTCAGCAGTTCAAAGGCCATCTTGGTGCGATAATTATCTCGACGTCTTCTCCGCTGTTTCTAAAATATGGAGCGAATTCTGTAGAACTCTTAGTTGACCGTATTCGCCAGCTTGACGCTGATATTCTTCTATTGAAGGAGAACCGCGGAGGCAGTCGCTTATTCGACCTACGTACCGGCTCAGTTGAGAATATCCCCGCGACGTTATCTAAAACTGTCAATTCAGTGGGGGTAGGCGATGTTTACTCCGCGGTCATGGTTGGCGCTAATAAAGACAGCTGGGTCGATGCAGCATGGCGCGGAGCAAGCGCTGCAACCATATACTCTAAGACTACTTTCCCAGATGATTTTCGGCGCGATACTAGGCGGCAACTTGCGCTGTCGGTTGATGAATTGCGCAGTCTAAACGGCACCATCGTGCCGTGGCATGACCGACAGCGGTATTCAATCTATCTCGCCGCGCCTGATTTTTCCTACCTGCACAAACCGGAGGTCGATCTTGCGATCTCAGCGCTTGAATACCACAATTTCTTGGTCCGCCGTCCGGTTATAGAGAACGGCGAGCTGCCGCCAGAAAGCAATGATACTACGCTTCGCAAGACCTATGCCGCTGATGTTCGCTTGCTAGAGGAATGTTCAATCGTCTTTGCGATACCACTAGAGCGCGACCCCGGAACGCTAATTGAGATGGGGATGGCGATGGCCGTTGGTAAACCAGTGGTCACATTTGACCCTCGTCGGCAGAATGGAAATACAATGGTCATAGGCGGAAGCATTAGCTACTCCGATGATCTCGATGTCAGCTTAAATGCGCTGTTCGCGGCAATGTCTGGACTATGTAGGGAACCGCGATGAAAAAAGTCATTCTACTTGCATCTGGCGGTCTAGATTCCACCACTGTGGCTTTCTCCCTTGTTAATGACGGAGCGGAGGTTTTCCCCTTATTCTTTGACTATGGCCAGCACTGTGTCGAGATGGAGTGGAGCAGGGTAAACGAGGTCTTACCTGCAGCGGCCCACAAGCCAGAACGATGCGACATCTCCGACATCTTCTTCGGATCATCATCTCGGCTAATCAAGGAAGCTGATTTATGGAACGATAAGGTCAGTGACGATGATTTGTATGTGCCTTATCGAAGCATGCTGTTCTTTGCAGCCGCCGCTGCACGGGCTCAGACCATGGGGATCGCGGAGGTGTATACAGGGTTCATTAACAGCAACCACGCAAAAGAAATTGATTGCACGGCCGAGTTCATGAACAAGCTCGATGGCCTAGTGGCGAACATTGGTCCGGTCCGCTTTTGCTCGCCTTTTCGGTACTTTTCAAAGGCGGAGGTCGTGCAGACGGCGGTCCAGCTTGGCGTGCCGATAGGGCGAACGTATTCCTGCCAGGCTCAGAGTAATTTTCCCTGCGGCGCTTGTCCCAATTGTGTTGAGCGACTTAACGCGTTAGGGCAGCCCGGTATTCTGCATCCAACGTCAGAGGTCGGGTAATCATGCAATCGCCAGCAGTCCAGATGCTTGTTGCGGCTAGGCGGGTAGCGGACTACGCAAAGGAACTGGGGGCTGACTCGCATCGGCTCGAAAGTCGTCCCACGTACGATCACATGGGCGCTTTGCTCGCTGATTCAGTTCTTCAGGCCGGACTAAACTACAGGTCGGTTGTTCAACCGCGCGTGGCTGCGATACTGGCCAATTACCCCGAGTATAAATATACCTCCCATCTTTGCGGAATCATCGAGAGCGGCAAATCTTCCGCATTTCTAAATTGGACACATGACGAGAAAGTAAGCCGTTTCGAAGCACTTATTCTATTTCTTCGTAGCAAAGAAATTGAAAGTTCGTATGATTTGAAAGATTATCTCGAACATAAAGGAAATAGCGCTTCCGAATTGCAATCTGTACGAGGCGTCGGCCCTAAAACTGTTGACTATTTAAGTTGTTTGGTTGGGCTGGATTCTATAGCAGTCGATCGACATGTGAGAAAATTTGCGAAGCGCGTCGGTGTTATGGAAGACGACTATAATTTCTTGAAAGCTGTCTTTTGCTATGCAGCCGATCTGCTATTGGTTTCTAGGCGGGAGTTTGATGCGTGGATTTGGCAACGAGAAGCGTCTTTAAATACGCGGCAGATGGCCTTCTCTTTTTAATTTAATATTAAATTTTTATAATAATAAATATCTTATAGCCAGAATTAAATCTGTCATGATTTATGTAAGAGTTTATCTGTACTTCTGATTGCGCGATCGATCGTCCGGCCAGCCATGAGGTTTGTGACCCCACGTGTCCGACGCCCGCGCACGAACCTCCTCCAAGGCGGCCTCCATCGAATCCGAGAACCCGTTTTTTGACGGCATAGTGATGACCGACCATGCCCACTGATCACGGCCGAGGCCGCTGCTCTGCTGGTCGTCCAGCATAACGCGGCCGACGACCAAGCCATCCCGGAGGACGACCCAATCATTGGCATCGGCCTCGAAGGTGATCTTACGTGTCCAGTGCGCGCTCATTCCGGTTCTCTTGATCGAAGAACCCGGCTGCCGAACTGGAGGAAGAGCCTATCACGCGGCGAGTAGTCAGCCATTGCGTCCCACGCCGCCAGCATGGCGCTGAGGTGCCCGGCCGCCAGGGAGTACCGATCGCCCTGCCACTCCTCACACCAGATGATGTAGAGGGCCCGGTTCTCCGGGAAAATCGGCTCGTGGATACGGTGGCGGGGCATGGCTGTCTCCTTCCGGTCGAGTAGAACGAAAGGAGAACTTCGCGCAAGCCTTTCTAGTTCAGCGCGGCGGCTGCGCGACCACCCCCGGCACCTTGTTCAGGGCGGTGGTAAGGGCATCGGCCTCCGTCAGAGCCTCCCGGCCCTGTATTCTGTTCCAGACGGCACGCGTCTTACCGAACTTGCGTTCGATGAACGCCCACAGCAGCGCGACCAGCGTGATGATCGCGTAGACAGTCTCGGCCGCCAGATCCACCGGGAAGGGCAGCGGGAAGCCGAATGCCAGCGCGACCTGCGCGACCGTTGCGATAACCAGTGCAATGAAGCTCCGGTTCATGAAGGCGTTCGACCAGCGGCGATCCGGCCCGGCCAGTGCATTCGCCTGATCGACCAGTGCATTGAGGTCGCGGAAGGCCTTGAAGAGCAGCAGAGGGTTCATGGTCATTTCACTCCGAAATAGGCCAGCGCGGCAGCAGCCAGCGCAGCCAGGATGTAGATGGCGCCCTTGGCAGGGCCGGTGGCGGCGGGGGAAGCCGGAGAGGGCAGGGGCGCCGGCGGGACGCTGTCGATGACGGGCGGCCGGGCGTTGGCCGCGGCCCACCAGCTGCGCACGTCGAAGCCGGGGCACTGGGTGGCGCCCAGATCACAGTGGCCGACGACCTGAGCACCGGGGTGCTTGGCCAGCAGCTCGCGAACCAGCTTCACCGTCGTGGCCTTCTGCGCCTCGGTGCGGTTGTCGACGCCGACGTTCGGGCCGGTTGCCCGCTCGATGCCCCCGATGGAGCAGATACCCAGGCTGCCGGTGTTGTGGCCTGAGACGTGCGCACCGACGACAGCGTCCTGGCGGCCCTTCTCGACGGCGCCGCTGCGCCGGATCACGTAGTGGTAGCCGACGTCATTGAACCCGCGCGCGAGGTGCATCTTGCGGATGTCGGCCACGCCGTAATCCTGGTCGGGATAGGTCGCACTGTAGTGGAGCACGATGAGCTTGATGGGGAAGTGTGGCATGACTGCCTCCTCGTGGGCATGGACATGAAAAAGCCCCGCACGGTGGCGGGGCGGGTTGGATTCATGCAGCGAGTGGTTATGGTCGCCGCATCCGCTTTGGTTGTTTGTCGTTCCTCGGCGGTCAGGCGGCACCGGTTGGCATTTGTCGAGAGCGGGCTAAAAATAGGTGCCGCCGGTACAGGGCAAATTTTTGGCCCCTCCGGTTAGGCGGTACCGGATAGTGGGCTATCCGGTACCGCCGTACCCTCATGGACATGGATGAAAGAAAGCCAGTCGATCAAGGCGTGTGGGATTGGCTTCCAGCAATAAGCCACTAGGGTGCGCTCAGCCGCACGTGGGCTTATTCGTTGCCGGTCGGTTAGGTGGCCCTGGACCGTGAGGGTATGGGGTCACCGACAATGTTACCGCCAGGGCAGCAGCCGGATCTTGGTCGGGTGCAGCCAGGCCTTCCAGATCGGCCAGTGATGCCTTTCCTCTTGTGGGATCAGCATCTGCCGACACTTCAGCGCGCAGAAGAACGACGCCATCTTCATCAGCCCAAAGACGATGTTTGCATAGCGTCCGACATGATCTGAGAGCCAGGCGGCCGCATCGGGCGCCCATAGCCTCAGAAGAGGCATGAACACGTCCCAGTAGGCCCCACGCAGGATGATGGCCCCGGCTAGGATCATGAAACCGGTGGCGAACCACCAGGTTGCGGACCGCAGCTCGCGGAAGCTGGCGCGGAACGCCCAGATCACGGCGAAATAGCCGAACGCGTTGATGACGGCGATCAGCCCGATTGTCAGTGCCATGTCTGCGTGTCCTTTTCCAGCTGCTCCACGAGGCGTTCGATTGCCCGCACCCGTGCCTTGATGGCCCGCTTCTCCGGTGCCGATTCATTCATGTGCTCGCGCATGATCGTGTCGGCCTTCTCGGCCCTGCGCCCGTGGCCGGTCAGCTGTCGAATGAGCCGCCCCATCATCGCCGATCCTCCAGAAGCCGAACCGCCCGGCCCATGATTTCGGTGTTCGCCGCCGTGGTCTTGTTCGTGTCGGTGATCAGGTCGCGGCTTTCCTTCACCATCGCCTGCGCCATCTCCAGCATCTTGTCCTGCAGCTCGCCGTTGCGCTTGTACTGGATCCAGTTGGCCCAGCCCTGGACGACGATCACGACGCCGGCGAGGCCGCCGCCCACCTCCCGGACGAGTGTCATCAGCTCATTCATGGTATGGGCCCGGCCGTGCGACGGCGGGTGGTGTCATCAGCCATCGCGGCCTCCTTAAGGTAGGATGGGTATCATGCCCGGCATCCGGGCAAAAAAAAGCCCGCTCACGGCAGGCTAATTAATCGCAGTTAAAAAATATATTCTGGTATAGCCTGCCTTGAAGCATAAGCCGATACGCGCCATAGCCGATTAATTAAGTTTAAGGCCCAAGTCATAAGTAAGGAATGTTAGCGGCTGACTTTGTATAAATGTTTTTCTCAAAACTGTAGATTGCCTTATCTGAACGGCTGCGTTGCTAACATATATCGTCGCTCCAACTGCTGCTGCTGCAAAGTGGTTTCCAGTTGCAGCGGGAAGCGCCGCAGCAAGGGCTGCTGTCAATGCTGGCTGTACGTTAAATATCGCTGAAATGGCTAAATTTGAAACTTCTATACTATATTTTTTGCATGAGTTTATGTGATCCTCTAGTGCGATCTCCATACGATCATTAAACTCTGTCCCTCCGCTGCTAGCAGCGGCCATGGCGTCCATAGCAAATTTTTCAAGTCTCAAAAGTCGATTTTTGGCGGCCTTATCCTTCCTGATTTCAATTACTTGATGCCACGAAAGGGCGCTTTCGTCGATTAGCGGAAGATTGCTAAGGTTTATTCTTACATCCAATCTTGAGGGTGCGACCGCAGTGTCAACAATAGAATCTTGTTCAGCATTCGCTAATAGGAACGTGTAGCTTGGAAGCCGCAACTTCCGCATAAGAGAAGAAACGCTATCTAGTGCAAGAACGTTTTCACCGTAGGTAAGCTCGTTCTTTTGTAATTCATCGCTGGTAAAATATGGCTGTATCTGAAGGTAATATTCCATATCAGAATGACCATTTACGAAAAGAAGTTGATTGTGATCATCAACAAGCCTAGCTCTACTTTGTATGTCAAACAACGAGGAATAGATAAGCTCGATTGTATCGTCGACGGCATCCCAACCTGGATGATTGTCTCCATAAACTAGCTCAGAAACAATTTCGCGATTTTCCCTCATCCCATCTAAAAAGGCTCGGTGTAAGTCCAACGAATAGTCTGTTCCTCGATATCCTTGAGCTATCGGGTTGTGGACAAATTTTGTAAATTCGCGACTTCCAAAAGGGATAACCCTATCAAAAAATAAGGCTGCAACTTTTGGTTTTACCAATGCAATGCAGGCTAACGTTCTTTTTGACATGCGGGCGCCTGGCGAATGATCTGATAACGTGCTGCTAGCATGTCCTTATTGATATCCGTAGTCCTTATTATTCGATAGCCATCATTCACCTGGCGGTCATATCGCCCACCGTAGCAGGCGGGCGCGTTCAGCATCGGACACGGCGCGCGACCATATTCCAAAATTGCCCCCGTATCCGGCCAAGCTTCCGGCCGCCCCGGCATTGCCACCGCCGGCGGAGAACGTGGGCACCTCGATCGGGGCCTGCAGCGCAACAGATCTGCTTTCGCCGGTGGTCAGGTGCAGCGACAGGGTGGGGCCGGGCGTGCCGGGCGTCAGAACCGCCACCGCCCCCACGACCCCCGACCAGTCAGCTGGCAGCGGAACGTCAAGGTTCGTTGTCGCATCCCGCACTTGCAGGCGCAGATAACGGGATCCGTTGGTGTAGCGATAGGCAAGGCGCAGGATGCCGCCGGTTGCTGACGATCCCCACAGGTATTGGTTATCGACGCCCAGGCTTTCGGGGTGGATGCGGGCGTGCGCCGCGATCGTCAGCGCGGAACGCTGGCCGATTGCGGCGCCGGTCAGATCCAGCTGCGTGGTACCAGCCAGCGCGGCCGAGGAAAACCGCAGCAGACCATTTTCAGGGATCGGCCGGCGGGCGGCATTGCTCTGGCCCAGGATCCGGCCATTGCGACGGCCGATCCATTCGGAAATGCGACCATCTACCAGCGTCAGGCCCGCGCGCGGGATCCAGACATCGATCGGATCGGTCATTGCCACAACCTGATCATCCAGCGACAGGATGCGCCCGAAATGCTTGCCGGCCTGCGCCGCGAAATCGAATTGCAGTTTCATGGTCAACCCTTTCAGAACATCATCTTGAAGCTTGGGGTCCAGCGATAGAGCTGCTGGCCTGGCAGCAGCTTTGACGGCCAGACATCAGACGTGCGCAGCAGCCCCCGAAATGCCGACCAGCGGTTGTTCGCAAAGATCGATGCGTCTTGGGCCTGCATGGCATAGCGGACGCCCGTGGGGGGCGCACTGCAGGTCAGCGCAACCTGCCTGCCTCTCACCTGGATCTCGGTGATCGTGGCGCCCTCGACCTGGAACCCCAGGTAATCATCGATCCCCTGCCCGCCATACCGGGACGGATCGTGCCGATCGAGATATTCGCCTGGCCGTAGGGTTTCGTATTCGAGGATAAGGGTTGATCCCATCAGCCTTGGACGGGGGCGATTGATCGTCCAGCGTTTCCCGGCTTCCGTTTCAACCGCGGCGCGGGCCGTGACCTCGCCCGCCTGAACCGTTCCGAACGCATCCTGATGCACGTTGTTATCAAAGATCGGATATGCGTAATCCGGTGTGGTCAGGACGCCGCCGCCCGCCTCGCAGAACTGCAGCTGTTCATCTGTGACATGCCAGGGATCGCCAGCCACGTTGGACGTGTTCGCATTGCCGCCGGTTTGCTGGATCAGCAAGGTGCCGGGACCGCGCGCACCGACAGCTTTCAGCAGGTTGTGGAAATCGTCGTTATACTGCCAAAGCAGATTGAGATACCGGTTCGGCGCATATGATTTAGCCGATGGCCCATGCACCCACTGGTGCCACGGGACAAACAGCGACTTAGTTTCCGCTGCAGCTCGCGCCACCATGCTCTCATACCAGAACCGCATGTTGTTCCAGGCAACGCCGGCCTTATCCAGAATTGCCTCGATCATAATGCCGCTGATGCCGTGGCATTGGGTGACGACAGGAACCATCCGCAAATCGTGGTCATGGCGATATTCATTCATGGCCACAGCCATGGGCCAAACCGCCGTCGATGTCGTTGCACCAGGCACGGCCGCCCCGATCCCCGTAGGCGGAACCGCCTCGTTGTAACCTTGGGATCTAGGCATATCGACTGTCGTGATGGGCACGACTCTATCCGTATCCCCGCGCTGCATCCCTTCCAGCATCAGCGCCGCACCTTGCCGGGCGCGTGAAATCAGATCTGCGCGCGATACGCCGGAATTCTCATACTCACCGCCCACAAGCAGCGACTGCCCGTGGCCACTCACAGCGTGCAGTGCGGTTGTTGACAACAGACCACCCGTGCCGCCGCCGCCGATGTAGGGCGCGCCGCGCTCCCAGAACGTGCGCGCCATATGAGCATCGATGCCGCCATCCTCGCCCGGCCGCCAGACCATGATCGCATTGCCGGCGGCATCGGTTGCCAGGGCGCGTTCGGTTTCTCCGGTGACGGTTTCGATCGCCCCGGTGGCGGCGGTTTCAACAGCCTGCAGGCGCGCCAGGATGGGGGCCAGGGTGGTGGCCAGCGTGGCCGCGACATCGGCCTGCGTGATCCCGCCGGCCATCATCCGCCACACGTTCACCGCAGGATCGCGTTCCAGGAACACGCGGCGGCCCGCGACGATCGCACCGGCCGTGATCTGCTGATCATTTTCGGTTCGGATCTGAATCGCATTGAAGGTTGCGGCGCCGGTATTGGCGGCCAGCGGAATGAATGAAATCCGCTGGCCGGCCAGTGCGGCCGTGCCGTTCCCGTAGGGCAGCAGGCCGGTGATCGCGTTCGCGGTGCCGGCGATGTTGGACGCCTGCGGAAAGGCGGCCGTGGCGATCGATCCCGCAACATTGGCGATCAGTGTTCGGATCGCGCTGGTGTTTTCCGCCAGCATCCACCAGGTGCCGTTCGCATCGCGCTGGTGGATGGCGGGATCCACCGTCGCCGGCGCATTGATGCGGCGCCAGGTCTGCACCCCGCTGTTCGTTCCCACGCTGATCTGGTCGGTCCCGGCCGGCGGCCGCAGCGGCGCGAAATCGGTTGTGGTGGTGGGCCAGATCCGCGCCGATGTATCGATGCGCAGAACAGCCCCCCACCGATCGCCGGCCGCCTCGGGGAACAGCGGATCATCGGCGAACACGGTGCGGGCGCGGATAACCAGCACGGCGCCCTCGATCGTGACCACCGCCGAAACAAGCGGATCCAGCCGGCCGGCGCCGATCTGCGTCACCGCATCGGCGCGGCTGGTATAGACGCGCGCGCTACGGGTGTTGTTTCCGTCGATCGCCCTGATCAGGTCATTGATCAGATCCCGCATGGGCCCTTTGTCCACGCGGGTGTTGTCCGAAATCACCGCGTTGACGGCTCGGGTCAGGGTCAAGGCCATGGGGAATTCCTCTAGTATGTGCCGATATTCACCGGGGTGGAATGAACCCCGGATCCGTTGCTGGATCGCAGGAAATAGGTCTGCGGGCTGGCCGTCAGCATAACCGAACCTTGCACGGTTGATGCCTGGTCATACAACCACCGGACGAAGGTGGCATTTGCAAAATTATTGTTGGGCCCGCGCCAAATTCCGGTTTGCCGATAGTTGGCCCCCAGATCGGGCGCGAAACTGAACACAAGCCGGTTGCCCTCGATCCCGGCCTGGATCAGCTCGGGCGGGGCCGGGGGCGTCTGATCGGCGATCACCTGGATCCCCGTGATCTGCGTCCAAGGGCTTGCCCTGGTGATGTCGGCCTGCCTTTCCCACAGCAGCGATGTCAGGCCGGGAAAGAACCGGCGGGCCCGCACATCATACAGCCGGCCATCGGCCAGATCGGGGGTGCGCCAATAGCCTGTTTCCTGATTGAACTCGGCCCGCGACCAGGGGCCGTTCGGGGATCTGCGGAACTGCACCCCGAACGCATAGCCGGCGATGGGTTCGACCACCCCCGACAGGAACAGCGTGTTGCCGTCAGAATTCACCGTCACCTGCTCGATGACGGGCGCCGGGATCGGTTGGCGGCCGTTTGCGGATCGGGCCGGCGCGGACGGCTTCACCCCTTCCTCGGGCCGGGTGAAGGGGAACGCGGCGGGATCTTCGCTTTCCAGCTCGACCTTGATCACCCCATCGGACGCGGACAGATCCAGCGACAGGCCGGTGATGCGCATCGGGACCATGTTCAGGCCGCGATCGGGGCGGTGCAGGAAAACCCGTTCCTCGCCGATCAGGCGCAGCCCCCAGAACCGCAGGGACAGCGATGCGGTGATCATCGGGTTTTCGCGGGCGGCCGCGATCTTCGCCAGGTGGCGGGCCTGCCCGTGGTGCTGCACCCAGGGCATCGGCAGCTCTTGCGGCTTGGGTTCACCAAACCGGGCGATCGCGCGGGCGTTCTGCCAGGGATCGGCCGTGGTTTCGGTATAGTCCAGCGACGGCTCGACATACTCGGGCACCAGCGTGGTGACGCGATCGAGGCGCGACTTGCCCGGCCCGTAATCCATACTGACGATCTTGGCCTTGTCGATCACCAGCGTGGGCGCCTCATAGACCCCCATGCGGATGCCGATCTTGCCTTCCTGTGTCAGATACAGGGATGCGGCACCGGCCTGCAGGATCCGATCGGCCACGTCCTTGGCGGGCTCATTCAAGGCATAGCTGCCCCCACCGGCAAAGCGCATCCGCGTGCCGCCGGCCGTGGGCAGATCGAACCGGCTTGCCTCGATCCCCGCAAACCAGCTCGGCAGATCGAATTCCTCAAGAGGGATCAGGCCCGCGCCGGCATCGGACAGATAGTGCAGCGCATGGCGCGCCACGTTGTCGGTGAAGCTCGCATTTCCAGTGGCGGGCTCATAGCAGGGGGCGCCGCGCAGGGTCATGGTGATCTCGGGCGGCCGGGCGCCGGGATAAACGTCGCTGACTTCCTCCGGCGCCACTGAATCGAATTCAGCCAGGACGGTGGCAACCCCGTCCAGGCGGTGCTGGCCGGCGATCCAGCGGGTCGGGAAAGCATCATGCAGATCCGGCCAATGCCCGCCGGCGAACTCGGACCCCATGCCCGTGCGCACGCGCAGCCGCACCTTGTTCCCGTTCCAGGGCGCCGTGGTCACATAGCCCTCGGCGTTCACGTTCACCTTCTTGCCGTCCAGATACCACTGATCGATGCCGGAAATGCCGCCGGTGGATACGGCCAGCAGGACATACGCGCGGCGGGTGCCGGGGATGGAAACGCCGATAACCTCTTGCGTGAAAACCTTGTAATCCGAGAACATCAGCGTTCCGCCCACGCGCACCCGACCGAAATGCTGAACGCGATCGGACGTGCCCGATCGGATGTTGCTCTGCAGATCTCGCGGCCGGGGCCCCTGCTGCTTGGGCCCGAACTTCTTCACAACCGCGCTCACGGCCAGGTTCACGCCAAGGCTGATCACGCTGGTGACGATAGCCGCGCCAACGCCGCCGGCGGCAATGATGCCGCCGACCCATACAAATGCAGCCGGCATTACTTACTCCATGCGATGATCGGGCGCGCCGGGGCTTCCCCCAATCCGCGCAGGGTTCTGAAGGCCCAGGCTTTCCCGGTGCAGATGGCGGCCGTTTCCCGGCCGAGAATTCGGATCACCCCGACATCGCCGGCGATCGGGGCGGGGGTGATCCGCAGGGGCGCCATGCGGGGGCGCAGCAGCTCGGCCAGGCCGCCGGCAATCAGGGCATCCGCGCCGGCCTCCGTGTCATAGGTGCCGCGCAGATCTGCGATCGGATCGTGGCCCCAATGCAGCCGGCACCAGTCAGACATCCAGGCGGTGCAATCGGTGCGGCCCCAGATCCATGGCAGGGCCGCGCCGGCGGTCACGAACGGGTTCAGCCCTGCAGCCATCCGACGAACTCCGCACCGCTGCTTTCGTAAAGGGCGACATACTCGCAGCCGCGATCGCCGGGCGATCGCATCTGCTGATCCCGGTCGGTGTATTTCCCCAACAGGGCCGCATTGCGATCCTTGAAAGGCCCTTCCACGCGGACCTCAAGATAATCCGATGACACGCTGTCACGCCGGCGGATGTCGGCGATCAGGCCGCTATGGATATGCACGGCCGGCCCCACGGCCTCGCCGTCCAGAAAAAGAACCAGGCGCTGCGTCAGGCGGCGATCGCGCCATTCGCTTTCATCCGACAGGATGGCCAGGCCCAGATCCGGCGTCACGCGGCCGAGGCGGTAGCGGGCCGGGTGCGCGTCCATCACGCCCGACGCCTTGATCCCCTCGGCCTGGATCACGTTAAGCGCGGGGATCCACACATGGGTGCCATCAGGCCAGGGCGTTGATCCCTCGATCGCGCGCACCGTCACCGATCGGAAATCGAACTGGAACGTGCGCCGCGCCTCGATCCTGTCGCGGTTCGCTTCCAGGAAAGCGATCTGCTGCGGGGTCCAGCTCATCGATCGAAATCCTCCACAAAGGTGATCGTCACAGGTTCGCCCCAGGACAGCAGATCGCGCGCCCGTTCCCCCTCCCCATCGGTGGCGAACTTGGCATAGACCAGCGGCGGCGTGGTCTGCAGCACGGTCCCCGCCGGGATCGCCTGGCGCAAGGGCGGCTCGATCTTCACCCACCCCCCGGCATTGCGGCGCACGACGCTGTAAAGGAACCCGTTCACGGTAAACAGGTCGCCGACATCGAAGGACGGCCGGCGGGGGTTCACTAGATCCACCGTGATCTGGTTTGCGCCGGCGGCCGCCACGCCGGTGGTGATCATCGGCTGCACCGCGGTGCCGGCCGACCATCCGGTGTCATCCGAAAAGAACGTGTCATCCTGCCAGCGTTCTTGCAGGGGGCTCACGCCCTGGTCGTAGGCATAGGCATCATAAAGCGGGATCACGGCCGTGTTCAGCCGGCCGCGCATTTCCCTAACAAGGGCCTCGAACCGGCGCAGGCGGGCGCGATCGTGATCAAACTGGAATTCTATCTTGAATCGCCAGATCCCGGTGCCGGTGTCGATGATCTGTTCCGAACCGGACAAGCCGACGCCTGCGCCCCGGCTTGTCCAATCGACGTGATAGGTTGTCTTGGTCGTGCGGAATTGCTCGGCCGGCCATTCGATCAGCGCCATTACATGCGATCCCGTTCATACTGATTTAGGTTTGCGACCTCGCCCGGCAGCTCGGCCTGGCTGAACCGGGCCACGCGGGTGTCGGCCGCCATGGTCGCGCGCCGATCGACGAACGCCTGCAGCTGGCCGTCATTGTCCACGCGCACCCGCACATCGACGCCGGCCGGCTTGCTTTCCATCACCTGCCTGGACAGATCGTGCGGGATCACCGTCGCGCCGGTGGGCAGCGTGATCAGCTCGCCCCCCTTTTCGTTGATCTGCACAAGGCCGGGCTGCAGGATCTGGCCGCCGGCCGACAGCGCCGGGATCGCGTTCAAGCCCGCGCCCCGCATGGCACCCGTCAGGGCATCGCCACCGCCCATCAGCTGCAGGCCCACCGTGCCCAGGAACGGTGCGGCCAGGCCGGTCAGGATGCTGGTCAGCTTGCTGCGCGCCAGGTTGGCGGCCATGTCCAGCAGCATCTTTTTGAAATCGTCGCCGGTGCGGATCGTGCCGGCGCTGATCGCATCCAAATAGGGCAGGATGCCGGCCGCAAAGGATTGGCCCACGCGATCGCTGGCCGCCGTCACATAAGGCTGTCCATTGCCAAGGCCGACGCCCAGGCCCTCGGACATATATTCGCCGTATTCGATCATCCTGCGCGATGGGGATTGGATGCCCATCCCGCTGCGGAACCCCTCGCCATAGGCATCCGCATCGGTGACGCCCTGGACGCGGATCCCGGCCGTGCCGCCGGCCAGGCCGGTCTGCATGTCAGCTGTCGGGGGCACGATCACATCTGCACCGGCCGGGGCGGTGGTGCCGCCGCTTGGCGCACCCGCGCCGGTCACGCGGTTCAATCCGCTTTCAACCCACCGGCCGGCGCGATCGGCCAGATCCAGCGCCGCCTTGATCTTCTCGATCGGTGCCCTGATCCGTTCATCTAGCCGCTCAAACGCTGCACCGACGCCATCGAACAGGGTTGTGAAAAACCCATCCAGCCCGTTCCATGCCGTCTTGATCCCATCGGCCGCCTGCGACAGATCCCCGGTCACGATGCCCAGGATGACATCGGCCAGCCCCCGGAACACATCGCCCAGGGAATTGGCCATATCTGTGAACCATGGGCCCACGGTGTCCCAATTCATCACGATGGCCGTGGCTGCCCCCGCGATCGCCAGCGCCGCCAGCGTGAAGGGCGCGCCCAGGGCACCAGCGGCCAGCGCCACAGACTTGACGATCGCCACGAACGGGCCGAGGCCCTGCAGCAGCAGCCCGAACCCGACCAGCAGCGGGCCAAGCGCGGCGGCCACGCCGCCGGCGATGATGCCGATTTTCAGCAGCTCGGGGTTGGTTTCCTTCAAGCGGATGACCAGCGCCGTCGCCTGCTGCGCAAACTGCGTCGCCCATTCCAACAGGCCGCTGTTTCCGATCGCGATCATCAGCGCCTCGATCCCCGATTTGAGTTTCAGCATTTCCCCGTTGAAACCCTTTAACCGGGCGGCCGCCTGTTCCTCGGCCGAGGCTTCCCCGATCGAGGCTTTCAGGCGATCGATCCCGTCCGCGCCCTGTTCCGCCAGGCCGATGGCCGTGCGCAGCGCGTCGGTGCCAAAGATCGTACTAAGGGCATCGTTGCGCGCTTCATCCGAAAGCCCGGCCAGACCGTCCTGCAGCTCTTGCGCGATCTCGGCCATGGACTTCATCGATCCGTCAGCGGTAAAGAATTCCAGGTTAAGATCCGCCATCGCCTTGGCGGCCGGCGCCGATGCCGGGACCAGGCGCTGCAGGAACGTCTTGAAGCTCGTGCCGGCATCCGATCCGCTGGCGAACAGCGATGACGTGCCGGCAATGGCCGCGTTGAAATCCTCGAAGGAAAGGCCCAGGCCGCCGGCCACGCCGCCGGCCTGCGCGATCGCCAGGCGGTAATCGTCAAAGCTGAACTTGGATGCCAAAATCACGCCGGTCATCCCATCGACCAGGCCCGTCAATTCCCCGGCCTGCTTTCCGAACTGCAGCATGACATCGGTGGCCAGATCGCCCGATGACGCCAGATCGGACCCCGACGATGCCGCCAGCAGCATGGACGCCTCCAACGCGCCGCCCAGGATCTGCGATGCGTTCAAGCCGTTCTTGGCCAGGATCTCGATCGCGTCGGCCGCCTGCGATGCCTTGAACTGCGTGGTCTCGCCCATTTTCAGGGCCATGGCTTCCAGCTGCTGCAGCTCTTGCGCCGATGCCCCGCTGGCGGCGCCGACGCGGTTCATGGCCGCCTCGAAATCCCCGGCCGCGCGCAGGGACAGGCCCCCGAACGCCACGACAGGCGCGGTGATGGCAAGCGAAAACCGCTTGCCAACCCGGTCCATGCTGCGCCCGAAATCCTGCGCCATGTTCTGCGATTGGCGCAGGCCATTGGCGAACATGGCGCTGTCCAGGCCCAGGTTGACGCGCAGCGCCCCGATCACCGCATTGACCATTTTACTGCACCTCTGCTTTTGACATGAACCAGGCCCGCACGATCTCTGTCTGGATCTCGGGCGGGATCGGCTTGGATTTGGCCGGCTTCATCGGCTTGAACTTCGGGAATTGCTTGGGCGCGCAAACCGCGAAATGGATCCATGTCGCCTGTTCATAGGCGACCGATCGGCGCGCCTCGATCTCGGCATGGATCCTTGCATCGTGCCCCGTGACGATCAGCCGGATCTCATGGGGCGTCAGGCGCCAGAACTGGTCATAGTCCAGCCCCCGCGCCAGCCAGCCGGTCAGCAGCGCCCCTAGCGGGTCCGCTTCCGGCCTTTTCCGTTTCCCGCCGGCGCGCCCGGTTCCGGTTGCCCGAACGCGGCGCGGATGGCGCGGCCCAACAGATCGCCCGACGTTTTGGTGCCCAGGTCATCCACGATGTCGCAGGCTTCATCGCGCGACACGCCGGTGCCGATCGCCAGCATCTGCGCCACGTCGCCGATCCGCTGTTCCGTTTCCAGCCGCTTCACGATGGCATTGATGCCCATGTCAAAGTGATCTTCGGCCTCGGCCAGCTGCGCGGTGCCGAGGCGCAGGGCATAGCTCTTGCCCTGCGCCTCGAAAGGGATCGTTCCGCGACGTTCGGTCATGCGCCGGTCCCCGCGCTAACGGGCGCGTTCACCGGCGTGCTCTGGATGAATTCGACCGGCCCGGTCACGCGCAGGTTCACGCTCATGGCGATGGCGGCGCCGGGATCCTCGCTTTCCTCGATCGAGGGATTGGGCCAGGCGCGGAACGCGAAACGATCTGGTTCCGTCTGGCCCGGTGCCAGCGGGAACGTGACGCGGTAGAAGGTCGGCTCGTTGTGGTTGCGGTCCAGGATCTGCGCCGCGTATCCCGCGCTGGTGTAGTTGCAGGGAATTGCGATCTCGCCACCATCTTTCAGGCCCTTGATCCATTCGCGGAACCCGCCGGGGCTTTGGTTGTGGGTGGCCTCGACGTAATCCTGGGTGATCCCCGGAATTGCCACGCCCTTGGCCTCGGGGATGGCGGTGAAGCTATCGGTCGCGCCCGTGCGCGACCGTTCGGTGATCATTCCGTGGGCGATGATTGCTTGCGTCATGGGGGCCTCCTTAGCCTCGATAAACGACAGTGAAATCCAGCGATGCGCGGTGGATGGGTTGGTTTTCGTCGCCGTCCGTCAGGTCTTGGCCGGTGACGAACAGAATCCCCTGGAACGGTTCGGATTTGTAACCATCCAGGATCCGTTCGACCGACTGCGCCATGGCCTCGGCGTCCAGGTCGGTCTGTGCGTAGCAGTCAATTTGCACGCGATAGGTGGTCAGGGATCCCCGACCGGCCATCAGCCGATCGGGCACCCGGCTGATCACCTGCAACACGATGTAGTCGCCGGCGATGCCCTGCCCGTGGATGCCCCAGGACACGCCGCCGGGGGTCAGGCTTGCCAGCAGCGGATCGCCGATCAGCAGATTGCGCAGGGCGGTTTTCATTTGATCAGCGTCCCGCGTTTGGTGGCGCGCTTGATCGACTTTTCCACCGCTGTCCAAAGGCTGCTGGACACGTTGGCAAGTATCGATCCCTTGGCCTTGTCCCAGGCCGGCCGCGCAAAAGGCTGCGCGCCGTGCCGACTGTTCCCGAATTCCTGCTGATGCGCAGATGGCACCGCGCCGGCGCCCACGAACATCTCCACCGATGCCCGATCGCTCTTGAACATCTTGCGGTGCAGGCGCGCTTGCCGCTTGGACAGGCGACTGCCAACGCCGATGCTGTTTTTCAGGGTGCGCTGGCCATCGGGATCCTCGGGGGCATTGGCTTCCATATCGGCCGCCATCGGCTCGGCTTCCTTGCGCAGCACCCGGCGCAGGATCCCTTTGCCGGTGGATCGGTTCAGCCGTTCCAGCTGCTTTTCCAGATCGCGCAGCCCCGCTACATGAAACGGCTTGGCCATTGCGGTCTCCTATCTTTGGGCAGGGTTGGGCAGGAACCGCGCGGTGATCTCGTAACCCTCGCGGCAGCCGATCTCCTTGATGCCGGCGATGCCGTATGTGACGCCCTCGCAGGTCAGCCGATCGGTGGCCGTTATGCCGGCGGTGAAGGGCGATGCCGGGATCTCGAAACGATCGGTCATGTCGCGCATCGTGGTGTCGGCGCGGAACTTTTCGCCATCGCTGATCGGCTTCTTGGATGCCGGCACCGGCAGACCGATCGGCTCGAAATCCCCCCGGCGCTGGCCTCGGCCGTCATCGATCAGGGGCGCGCGCAGGAACTGCACCAGACGATCGCGCTTGCCGCTGTTCATAGCCATGTCAGCGGATCCCCGGTGCGCAGATCTCCGGCGGGCACCGGCGGGCGGGAATAGACGCGCAGGCCGGCCAGCAGGGCGCGCACCCCCGGCGGCGGCACCGCGTCATCGCTGGACACACCGTCGCCGCCATGGGTCACTGACGTGGCGGCGCCCCGGTTGGTGTAAAACCGATCGGTCATCATCAGCACCGCCACGCGCACGGCGGCGGGGGCCACGATCTGTTCGGGGTCATAGCCGGGCGCCCCGATCGCGGGCAGCTCGGCCTCTGTCGCGTAAACGGGCCGCCCGATCCAGTTGATGATCTGCTGTTCCGCCGCCTCGGCATAAGCCGCGATCAGCGCATCCTCATGCGTGCTGTTCGGATCGGTGCGCAGATGACCTTTCAGCTCGGGCAGCCCGACGATCATTTGCCGCCCTTCCTCTTGGCGGCGCCGGTGTCGCCGGCGGGGGCGGCTTCTTCGGCCTGGTCGGCCGCGTCGGTGTCGGTGGCGTCGCCATCCTCGGCCGCCGGCGGCACCGCGTGCAGCGCCGCCTCGCGGGCATCCAGATCCTTGGCGGCATCCGCCATCGACTGTTCGCGATCGGCCAGCTCGGCCGCGTGGCCGTCCAGCTCGGCCTGGCGCGCGTCCAGCTCTGCCTGGCGCGCATCCATGGCGGTGCGCTGCGTCTCGATCTCGGCGGTCGCACGTTCGGCATCCTCCCTGATCAGCGTCTGGATCTCGGCCGGCGACAGCTCGATCTGATAGGCCGCCAGGCGGCGGGCATCCTCGGGGGTGATCGCCCCGCGCGCGATCATATCCTGCACGCGATCGAGGCCGGCCGGGGGCTCGGCGATCGCGGCAAAGCCGGGGGCGGCACCCTTCACCTGTTTGGCCAGTGCGTCGGCCTGGCGCTTCTGCGCGGCCTCGATGTCGGCCGGGGTGGCGTCCACGAACCGCTTGGTGGCTTTCAGCTGCTTGGCCTGCGCATCGTCCACGTCGATGATCCCATTGGCCGCCACGCGACCATAGGATCCCGATGCAGCGCGCAGCGATTTGAGCTTGGGCATCTGCTTGTCCTTCATGTTTCGGGGATTGGCGGGGCGGCAGGGGCGGCCGAGGCCGCGCCTGCCTCTCGCGATCAGCCGGCGGCGGCGCCGGTGTAGTAGGTCAGCGCCAGGGGGCGCTTGACGGCCAGGGCCGCCCGCTTTTCGCCGCGAACCGTCAGCATGTTCTTATCGAAATTGTCGCGGTTCTCCGACGACAGCAGGATCTCGATGTCCTGGCGCTGGTAGTAGGTCGCGGCCAGCTTGAACGCGCCCGTCAGGAAATCACCCTCGGGCATGTTCTCGGTATCGACCACCTTGCGGCCCCACAGGCGGGGGGTCGCGGTTTCGGCGAACGGGTTGCCGAAGATGTAACGGCCGGTGCTGTCCTTCAGCATTTCAGCCGCCGCCCAATCCCAGATGTTCAGGACATGGGCATCCACGACATAGCCGGCCGCCTGGACCTGCAGCATGGCAAGGCGCAGGCGATCCAGGATCGTTGCGCCGGCGATCTCGCGGGCCTGCTGCGCGTAGGGGGTCGCGTTGGCGATCAGGCCCAGGGGGTTTTCGCCCACGCCGTCACCGGCCAGGATCCCGGCATCCTCGGCTTTGTCCACCTCGTAACGCAGGGTGGTGTCGATGTCCGTCCGCAGCGCCGGCACATCGTCCAGCATGTGCTTGTGGATCTCCATCCGCCCGGCGATCGTCCCGACCTCGGCCGTCGCGGCTTCCCACGCCTTGTCGATCAGGGGTTTCACCGTCACGCCGTCATCGGGGACATAGCCGGCCGCACCCGTCCGCGAAATCTCGCGGAAATACTTGATCAGCGCGGCATCGGTTTCGCCGACCGTGATCAGATCTTTCACCATCAGCTTGCGGTCGGGCTCGGATACGATCTCCCCATCCCGGCGCTCGGGGCGCAGCGCACCGCCGGATCCCGGCAGCGACGTGATCGCGTTGAAGAACCCCAGGGACAGATTGCCATGGACGCCCGACTTGTGGGCGGCGGCGATCGTCTCGCCGGCCATTTCCTCGACCAGCTGGCCCAGGGATTTGGCGCCACCGGCACCACCACGCCGGCCGCTGCTGGCGAACTGCTGTTCCAGATCACGCGCGCCGGCGCGGATCTCCTCGATCGCGGTCTGCAGCTCACCTTGTTGGGCCAGTGCCTGATCGACCGCGGCCTTGGTTTCGTCGGTCAGGCCGCCAAGGCGCCTGTTCTCGGCCAGGACGTTCTGCACGCTCTTGTTCAGCGATGCGGTGGTTTTCTCGAAAGTCTCCTGCAGCTCGCCGATCGACTTTTCCATATCAAAGGCCATGTTCATTCTCCATTTGGGCCAAAGTTTTCTTGGCCGACCCCATCAGGGCGGCCATCGCATCGACAGCGCGCGGCATGTCGTCATCAGCAGCGCCCGGCGTGCTGGTCATCCCCTTGATCATCTGGCGGCGTTCCGACCGGGGCATCCCGCCCCGCGCCATCGCCGCATCGATCTTGGCAATGTTCTTGACGCGCGGCGCTTCGGCCCGCGCGGTTTCGTTGATCTCGATCGCGTCGGCCGCCAGCAGATCGTCGGCAAAGCCCTGATCGATCGCGGCCCGCCCGGAAATCCAGGTTTCGCGGTCCATCATCTTGCCAATCTCGGCCGCGTCGATCCCGCTGCGCACCGCGTAAAGATCCGCCATCACTTCATCGAAGGCGGCCAGCTGGCCGGCCACGCTGGTCAGATCGTTCCGATCGCCCACCGCAAACACCCAGGTGTTGTGGATCATCAGGAAGCCGGCGCGGGCGATCTCCACCCGATCGCCGGCCATGGCGATGATCGAGGCGGCCGAGGCGGCCAGGCCGACAACCCGCACCGTCACGTCGCCCTTGTGGCCGCGCAACAGGTTGTAGATGGCCAGCCCCTCGAACACGTCGCCGCCGGGGCTGTTGATGTTGACCACCACCGCCCGATCGGGCGCCTGGCGCAGCAGCGCGCCCACGCGGCGCGCCGTCACGCCGTAGCCGTCCCAGCTCTCGCCGATCACGTCCATGACATCGACCACCAGGGGCAGATCGTCGGCGCCGGCATCGGCCAGGGCGCGGGCGTGCAGCTCGGGCTGCCACTTGTCCAGCGCCTTGGGCGGGGCGCAATCCGCGCGCACCTGGTCGGGCCGCACACCGAAATGCGCGACAGGCATATGGTTCTTGGCCATGTCAGATCCTTTCGTTCAGGCTGTCGATCGGCGCCATGGCGGTCTGGATCATCAGATCGTCAGCACCCCCGCCCCGGCGTTCCATGTTCAGTTTGTCGCGGGCCTCGTCGCGCGACATGATGCCGTTGGCGGTCATCTGGCGCAGGAAATCGGCCTTGGCCTTGCTGTCCATCTGCAGCATCGCCTCGCGGTTGAACTCGGCATAGATCGTGCGCTGGTCGCGCCGGCGGATCAGGGATTTGCGGATCCGCTGTTCCAGCTTTTTCAGGACCGGATTGATCCCCAGCTGCATCCAGGACAGGAAAATCTGTTCCACGCCGGTGCCCCACATCGTCTGGCCCTCGGCCGAGTGCCCGATGACGATCGGTGGCACCCCGAACCACCGGCACACTTCCTCGATCGAGAACCGGCGCGTTTCCAGCATCTGCGCATCGTCGGGGTTCAGCGACAGCTGCGAAAACTCCATCCCGGCCTCAAGGACCATGATCTTGCCGGCCCGGCTCGATCCCGAATAATCCGCGACCAGCTGCTGCAGCTGCGGGCGCTGCTTTTCGCTGATTGAGCTGTTGGTTTTCAGGACGCCGGATGCCTGCATACCCGATCCGAACATCCCGCTGCTGGCCTCGTCGGCCGCCATCGCGGCGCCCAAGGATTGCGTGCCCCACCGGATCGGCGACATGCCCTCGTCGCCGCCGAAACCCCACCCCCGCAAGTGCAGCATGTCGGTCTGTTTCACCGGGCGCGGCCGGCGTGCCCCCGGATCCGTGACCAGATAGATCAGCTCGTTTGTGTTGACCTGGCGCACCGGCCGGCAATGCGTCGATGGGATCGGTAGCAAGGCGGCCGGGCGATCGCCGATCCAGGCAATTTCCGCGTATCCATTCCCGGTGGCCAGCATCCAGGAAAACATGCCTTCCCAGAACTCCACCGGCGTCTGATCCGCGTTGGGCGACAGGCTGATCAGATCATCCAGATCCCCGCCGATCTTCTGGCGGCCGGCCGGGGTCTTTTGGAAAACATCGATCGGCAGCGATGCCATCGCCTGCGCGGCCCGCGCGATGCACGCCCAGACTGCGGAAATGGTCAGGGCGCTGGAAAGGTTCACCGCCTTCCCACTTGCGTTGGCAGCGACGTGATAGCCCAGATCGCCGCCCTGCATGGTCAGGCGATCGGCTTTCGTCAGCGCGGCCGCCATGGGGCGGCCGAACTGATCAATGATGGCCGTTGGCTTTTGCATCAGATCACCATGATGGGATCGGCCAGGAACTCATCGATCGAGGCCGGGGGTTCAGGATTGCCAAACATCAGCATGGCGGCGTTAAAGGTGGCCATCAGGGTGTCGATCTTTGCGGATCCGGCGGTTTGCTTCGTCACGATCCAGTTGCTCCCTTTCAATTCGGCCTTTGCGTTGCCCACGTTCCAAGCCATCAGCTCGGTCCCGCCATGGGTCATGCGGGCCTGTTTCAGCCGGCGCGGCAGCGATTGAACGGCGGCCTGCAGCTTCCAGCCCTGGCCGATGCTGATCCATCGATCGTCGCCGAATCCCTCGGCCTCCAATTCATCCAGCAGCTCATTGATGCCGGCCGCATCCAGGCCGATCGCCGGGCTCGCGTTAGGCAGCAGCTGCGCATCCTCCAGCTCGCGGATCACCGCGACGGCGCCGGCCACATCGTCGCCGACCTGTTCGCACAGGGTCAGCTGGCCCAGATCCTTGAATTCCTCCAGCCGGGCCGCGATGTCCTGGCGCTGATCGAACACGTCCTGGAACGCCCAGGCATGGGCCCAATGCAGCCATTGCCGGGTTCCCCTTTCCCGGCCGATCACCGCCAGCCCGAACAGGTCATCCAAGCCGCCGCCGTCGATCCCCACCACCGCGACCTCGCAGCGCCGGATCAGCTCGGCCAGGGTCAGTTTGCGATCGCCGCACCGCAGCCAGTAATCGGCACCGGGCCAGCGGTTGCTGTGCAGCCCTAGCCCGATCTCGATATTCAGGTGCTGCGATGCCCACCGGATCAGCTCGGCCTTGCCCTTGCCCTCGGCCGTTTGGAAATCGGCGATCAGGCGCGGCAGCTTGATCGATCGGCCCAGGTTCGGCAGCACCATCGGCCACAGCTTCGGATCCTTCCAAGGCTGCTTTTCGTCGCGCTGGACGGCCTCGGGGAACTCATACAGCACTGGCAGCATCCGCACGCCGGCGGTGATCGCGCCATCCCGCACCCCGCGCGCATACTGCAATTCAGACTTGAACACGCCGGTGGGCGCGATCTCCGACTGCGTGGTGATGATGATCAGCAGGCTTTCATCATTGGTGATCATGCCGCCCCGGATCTGGCCGATCACGCGCGCGGCGTGGTTCATCTCCGCCATCAGGTGCAGCTCGTCGATGATCGCAAAGGCGGGGATGCCGCCCGTGACCACCTTGGGATCGAAACTCTTGATCTGCAGGGTGGCGTTCATCCGCACCCCTGTTTCCTCGTCCTGGTGCAGATCCGTGATCGTCTTGTTATGGTCGCTGACCTTGAACCGGCGGCGCAGGTAAGGATCAGCCTCGATCATCCCGGCCGCCTGCGCAAAGCACTTGGCCGCCACCGCCTGCGTGGGCCCGATAATGATCCCGTCGATGTTCGGGGTCTGGTTCATCAGCAGGGCGATGATGCCCAGGGCGGCCGCGTTGGTGGTCTTGCTGTTCTTCTTCGGGATCAGGTTGAAGATCTCGCCCACGAACCGCTTGCCGGTTTCGGGATCGATCGAACCGAACGCGGCCCGCACCAGGTCACGCATCCATTCCCCGCCCACCTCGGCCATGGTGGGCTGGCCCCTGATGTCGGGCACCCGCAGCAGGTTGAACAGATCCACCGCCGCCTCGGCCATGATCGGATCAAGCGGCAGGGTCGCGATCGGTGTTTCACCGCGTGCCAGCTTGTCCGCCCAATCGGGGCAGGCAAAGGACAGCCCATCATCCAGCGGCATCAGTGGGCGCCGCGGTTCTTCATGCGATCGAAGATGTCACCGAAATTGTCGGGCACATTCTGCGCGTCCAGCCGGGCCTGCTCTTTCTTGCCCAGGGGCGCGGCCGGCGCGTCATCGTCGCCATCATCATCCTGATCTGCAGGGCGCGCACCGCGCCGGGGCGCAGCCGGCGCGGCGTCCTGGATCCGTTCGCGCAGCTGGCGGATCGAGGGGGTGTGACCCTCGCGCACCCTGCGCATCAGCACGTCCAGCATCACGCCATCGACAAAAGTTGCGCCCATTTCCAGCTCACGGGAAAAATGCTTGCGCAGGGTCTTTTCATCGATCCCCATATCCTCGGCGATCCGCTTCTGCGCCCACCCGGCGGCAATGCGAACCATAACAAAGTCCTGATTTTCCTTTGTTTTCGAGAATGACGGCCGCCCCCGCCGATCCCGCAGCGGCGTCAGCGGCTGGCCGAACAGATCAACATCGCCCCCGGCTGCAGGATTTTCGACTTTCATGGGAAAAAAAATCTCCGACTGAGGGGGACGCGGGTCCGGGCCGGGACGGCCCCCCGACTTTCGACCCACCCCCCCGCCCTCGCTCCAGCTTGGCATGGTGCCCGAGGTCGGGCCCGATCATTCCTCGGCTCACCATTGCTGGAATGCCGACCTAAACCGGAACGGTCAAAACGCTGTCACGTTAGCCCTTAGAGGCGACAGGAGGACTGCAGATGCGTCGGGTAGACTTCACCTTGGACGGCTCCGGCCCATATGCTGGGATGATGTGCTTTGGGCAAATTGGCAAAGGCGAGATCGAGTTCATCAACATCCTGCTGCCACGCGATCCGATGACCGCCTTCCAAACCGTCCGTGTCATGGTGGAGGGAGACGAGACCTTTGACGCTCCCATACGGGAACTTGTGCTCATTGACGATGGTGACGAGCCAAGCGCAGATCATTCCTCCGGCTACATCACATTCGAAACGGTGTGAGCTTAGTCCAGCAGTGACGCACGCTCCTCGCGCTGCTTGTCCCTACTATGGCAGGTGGCGCACATGCACTGAACATTGGCTCGATCAAAGAACAGATCGCGGTCACCACGATGGGCGCGGATGTGGTCGCCGACCAGCTGGGCACTCTCGAAGATCCGCTTGCACCGAACGCATGTGAAGCGGGCAGCGACCAGCACATCCCATCGGATGGCCTGCCATTCTGCTGTCTTATACCACTTGCGCCAGGTATCGATCCGATCGCGCGACCGGACAGGCGCAGCGCCGCCGTTCCCTCGCGGCTTTAGCTGCTGGCCGCGCTGTGCGAGCTGCTTCATGCGCACCATGGCTGATCCTTGTTAAGTGGGGCCTCAGAACATTGCGCATGCGGTACTGGCCTCATAAGCCACCCCCGCATTCATCAAGTGCACATGGAGATATTTGCCATGCACAGAACTACTCTTAGGATTGCCGATATGGCTCTAGCCGATGCGGAGGTTATGCGGATCGAGACACGTTACCTGATCCATGCGAAGACGGTGCCGCTCCCTGATGGTCACCTGCCAAGGGCCACCACTTGCGACTTCGAGTACTGTGGACGTTCGATCCCAGGTATCATCGTAAAGACGACAATCGAGCGTTCTGATTGGAGCGGTGATCCGTCATTGCATGACATAAGGCTCGAAGTCATCGCCGACCCGGCACGCTAGAACGACGAACGCCCGCGAGGGGATGATCCCTGCGGGCGCACGTCTAGATAATAGTGATTCGTGTCACACAGAGTGAGGTAAGCGGTCAAGAACTTTTTCGGCCCCGGTAACCGATCATGCGGTCCAGCGCCGCACTCAGAGCCGCTGATAGCGCCTTTTGGTTGCCACTGTAGG
This sequence comes from Paracoccus sp. S4493, assembly GCF_000967735.1. Lineage (NCBI taxonomy): Bacteria > Pseudomonadati > Pseudomonadota > Alphaproteobacteria > Rhodobacterales > Paracoccaceae > Paracoccus > Paracoccus sp. S4493. The sequence continues at coordinate 36,151 of NZ_JXYF01000001.1, read as the reverse complement.
TCGACCAGTTGTAAAACGTCAAAACGGTCTTAATCGACTTCCCCTTGAGGCAGACCGCATCGACCAGCACCATGTCGGATATCTGCCGTGCCGTCGGCCCGCCGCGGTCCGAGGGGCGCACCCGCCGCACCGCCATCGCCAAGCCAGTACCGATCCGGCGGCGTATGCGATCCACCTCGGCCGAGACCTCCAACCGCCGGTCCATCCAGTCTCGCCCGTCCGGGCTGCCCGCGCTGGCCTGCAGGCTGGACAGCTTGGTGCCGTCGGCCGACAGTAGCTGCACCAGGTCGTGGTAGCGCCGGCCGATCGAGATCTGGCCATGGGTTAGGGGCGCAGGCTGCTTGCGGCGCGCGGCTGCGGCTAGCATGGCGTCGAAGGCATCTGCCCGGCGGATGGCCTGGCGACCGCCGTAACCCCGATGGACGGCCTCGACGTCATCGGTGCCCACCGGAAGCAGCTCGATGTTCTGAACCAGCACGAAGCCGCCACGGGCCGGGGCAGGGGCGATGTCAGGGCCGCAGGCCTCAGGAATAGCCCCAGCATCCTTCACGGCCCTCAGGCGCAACGCAGCGGCACGTTCGGCCTCCTGGGCCTTCAGTCTGGCGGACAGGCCTGCGGGAAGGTGGTTTTGATCCTCGGCAAGCTTTGCGATCAACATTTTGCGTCCCTTCTCGGTCATTTGTCTATCCGTTGTTCTTTGTCTTTAGGGATTGGGCCTGATGGGCTTAGTGGGAATTGAAGAGGGCTTGAGATTAGAGGGTATTTGATAGGGCCTGATCCAATGAAATCATGGGCTTGAGTGGTGAATTTGGGCCTGACGGGCTTGATGGGCTTGAAAGTTCGCCCCATGCACAGGGCAGACTTTCCCCCCGACCCCGTTTGGAAGACGCGCGCACGTGGGCGAGATTTTCAGGCCCGTCAGGCCCTCAGGCCCAAAAACATCACCTAACCCTTTGATGACATTGAAACCGAAGCCCCCTGACCCCGCTTTCAGTCGCGCCCAACGGCCACCGCCACTAAGCCCGTCGGGCCCAAACACAGCGACGAGGGGCTGACATGCGCGACGGGCCCGAAGGCCCGCCTGGTCGATGATCCTGAGAATGGGGTGCGGGGTCATTTGGACCATGACGTCCATCCGTTGCCCTTGTCGTTGGTTTCGGCCTCGCGCATGCGTTGGCCGAAGTCTTCGCTAAGCCTTATCCCGCGATAGCCGGTGACGCCCGACTTGCCGGGCGCAAAGGTCTTTTGGGTCTCTGGGTGCCGCCAGCTGTCCGCCTTTCCCTTGAGGCGGTTGGACACGGTCCTGCCGCCCCATCGCGTCTCCCCACGCTCCTCCATCCAGAAGTTGAAGGCCTCGATCAGCTCGCGGGCTGTCATGAAGTCGCCCTCGTAGCCGGTGACCGTGGTGGCATCGGCCAGGAAGCTCCCGACCGGGTCACTGTCCTTGCGATAGTCCTCCGTTGCGGCCAAGACCTCGTCCGGCTCCTGGAGGCCGCCATCGAGGAAGTCGAGCAGGCCCTGCACCATCCAGTTGAAGATGCCGGCCCGCTCCTCCCACAGGATCGCGTCCAGGTCTTTCTTCGGGATCCGCTTGTGCTCGGGGATCTGGATCGGGAACTTGACCAGCATCAGACGCCGCCAGATCCCGTCGTCACCGCCGCGAATGTCGGGCAGGTGGTTGCCGCTGATCGTCAGCTTGAAATAGGGCTGCACCACGATCATGCCGGAGAACAGATCCCGGATCATCATCGGCTCACCCCCGGTCAGCGCCTTGATCAGCGCTTCCTGGAGGCGCTCACCCTCTTCGGGCTCGGAGGTCCGGACGCTGCGGGCACCGATCAGGGGGATCATGTCGGGCTGCGAGTCCGAGCCGGACTTCTTGTTCTTGCCGGTCAGGCTCTCGATCTTCGCCGTCGCCGAATAGTCGCCCATGATGCGTGAGACGATGTCCACCAGGACCGATTTGCCGTTTGCGCCGGCCCCGTGGAAGAAGGCCAGCTTCTGGACGGGGATGCCGCTCATGGAGAGGCCGAACCAACGCTGCAGGAACCGCCGAACGTCGATGTTCGGCTGGATCTGCAACAGGAAGTCGTCAAAGCGCGGGCAGGTCGCAGCGGGGTCGTAATCCACCGGCATCAGCTTGCTCAGCATGTGGGCGCGGTCGTGTGGCATCAATTTGACCGCGGGCTTCGGGCCCATGCCCAGATCGCCAGTTGGGTCGATGTAGAAGCGCAGCGTCCCCGTCAGCGTGTTCACCACCAGGTCATCCTGATCCAGATCGTCGACGGTGATCGAGCGCATGACCGAGGCCTCGGCCGCCATGTTCGTCATCGGCCCCGAGTTGCCGGCGTTCTTGGCATGGGTGATGCGGCGACCGATGGCCGTCTTATGACCCTTGAGGGCGGTCTCGATATTGCGGAGGCGCCCGGCGATGTTGCCCAGCTCTCCAAGCAGGGCCTCGTCGGCCGCATATCCCGCGGTGCTCTCGATCTCGGCGCGGCGCTTGATCAGCTGGAACTCCTCCTCCAGCAGTTTGCGATCGCGAGGCGAGGGCAGGATGAAGTCGATCTCCTGCTCGATCAGCGCCGACATCTGCTGGGCCATGATGCGGATTCGCGGCGACAGCCCCTTGGTGATCTCGGCGTCCTTGCGCCAGCGCATCCCGTCCCAGATATGCCAGCCGACCTGCGAGACGTAATGAACGTCCTGGCCGAAATGCACCACGAAGCGACGGGCATTCCCGATGTCGTTAAGGGGCTCGGCGGCGGCGACCGCAACGGGGTCGGGGGTCTCGCCGTCGTCCTGACCATCGCGATCGTCCGGCGGGGGCGGCGGCGGCAGATAGCCCTCGGGATAGCTGTCGGCTGGATCGTCGCCATAGGCATCCTGCGGCAGATCCATGCCGTCAGGCAGATCGACCTCCTCTTCCGCAGCCATGGCAGCCCGGACCTTCTCGATACCGTCGTCGGTCATCTGTCATCCTTTCGCCGTGCGACGTCTTGTGCGCCCATCAGCAGGTCGTTCATGTCGATGCCCTCGCCCGGGTGGACGATGGCGGCGGTCAGGCCGGGACGCAGCGCCATGGCGCGGCGAAGGCCGGAAAGGAGTTTGGCGCGGGTCAGCTTCGGATCGCTGTCGCCGTCCTGGACGAAGACCAGGCGCTTGATCCAAGCGGGCGGCACGAATGCATCGAGGTCAGCCAGATCCGGGATGCCGGCGTACTTGAGGCCGGGTCCCAGCTTGCGCGCGCCGGCCATGTTGCCGAGGTCGACCCCGGCCCAGTACGCAGCTCCGGCGGCATGGGCGGCGGCGACCATCGCCGACAGCGTCGTCTCGATGCCTTCGGCCATGACCAGGCAGGTGGCATCGCGCGGGGTGAAGATGCGGATCGCGCCGCCCTTCTTCGACCCGTAAACCTTCTTCGACGGCACCAGCTCGCCCGGCTTGGCCGGGTTCATGACCACCACCTTGCCCTTGGGCTGGTCGAGGTCGATCCACGTCCGATGCACGCCCGTCAGGGTGCCGTCCGGACCAAGGATCGCGGCCAGCATGGCCGGGCCCTCATGGACGGTGACAAACTCACCCCGGCGGCCTTCACCCGGCACTACGAGTCGGGCGCCGGGCTCGAAACGGAAACAGCGCGGCAGCTGCGCACCGGAACGTGGGCGGATGCCGCGCCGAGCAAGATAATCCACGACAGCGGTGCCATCGGCCGGGCCTGCCTGATCCCAGATCTTGCGGGCCTGGGCGATGGCATCGGCGCGGCGGCGGGCGGCGTCGGCCTCGCGCGCACGGCGATGCTCTTCGGCCTTGCGTTCCTGCGCGGCCAGTTGCTGCGGCGTGAGTTCCTGCCTGGGCCCGACGAGCCAGTCCAGCGCGGCCGGGAAGTCTAGGCCCAGCACCAGTTGCACCAAGGCGATTTGGTCGCCCTTGGCATCACAGCGACGACAGAAGATCACGTCCTTGCGCGTATTGATCGAAAAGCGGTCCTTGCCCCCGCAGCCGGGGCAGGGACCGATCAGCTCGCCGCCGGTGCGCACCAGGCCGCCGATGGCCAGCCGATCAACCAGCTCCAGCATCGGCACTTGATGCGCCATGGCGATTCGCGGATCTTCACGCACGGGTCTGCGCCTCGTGGTCGACCAGCCAGCGCAGCGCGCGCAGCAGATCGGCCTGACCGTCCAGCAGGATATGGCCGTGTCGATCGGTCAGGTCCGCGAACAGCATCGCCTTCCAGCGCCCGGTCACGGCCGCAGGTTCGCAGCCCAGCTGGTCGGCAATCTTGGCCAAGGCGCGGCGGGTTGCCAAGCCCTCGGCGAGGAACAGGTCATCGGCGGCGGTAAAGCTGCCGCGCGGCAGGGTCAGCACGTGCGACAGGATACGGATTTGCCGCCCGGGCTGATTCTCGGCGATGGCGGCCTGCAGGGTGGCGCGGATGCGCGCCTGCTTCGGATCCGCGCCCTGGGGCGTTGGCTCCGGTGCCGTGGCAGGTTTCGGTGCGGGTGACGAGGGCAAAGGCGCGGCAGGCGCGATCCTCGGGGCAGCGTGTGGCGCGACTGTCGGGGTCGGCATGACCACCGGGGGTGTCGGGAATGCCTTGGCTTTGGCCGGGGGCGTGCACTTCGCGTCGGTCGAGGCCTTGGGCCTGCGCGCCGGGGCAGTCTTGGCGGGGTCGGCCTTCTTGAACCGGCCCTTGGGACGGCCGGGCACCGTGATCGGCCCGGTACCGCGAACGCCATATCGCTTGATGGCAATCTGGGTTGCGGCCACAGGGCGCCCGAGGATGCGAGCGACCTCGGAGGGTCCCTTGCCGCCCGTCAGCAGCTCACGCGCCTGCTGCAGCTCTTCCAGCGTCCAAGGCAGGCCTTTCTTGTTGATCGCGCCCGGCGCCGGCGCGACGGCGGCGCCGGGCGCGGTGATCGCGGTCGCCGGTGCGACGGCGATCGTAGGCGCCGGGGCGGTCGAGGCCGGTGCGGTGCGCGACATATACACCGCCAGGTCCACGAAGCTGGCGGGCCGGATCGGGTCAGGCAAGCGAGCCGCCAGGTCGCGCAGAAGCGCCAGCGGGATCAGGTCAGCGCGGCTCATTTCACACCCCGCGCAGCGTCCCAGTGCGCGCCGAGCGCCCACCGGTCAAAATCGTTCATGGCGGCCGCGATCAGGTGCACCGTGCCGCGATGGATCGCAGGCGTCCGGCCGACTTGGGCTGCCGCCTGAATCAACGGAAGCATCGCCCCATCGCGCGTAGCCTGTTCGGCACATTTGGCGACGATGTCGGCCAGCATCGCATGCTCGCCCGGATCGGGGGTCAGCGGCGGGCGCGACAGCACGGCCAGGCCGTGGATCAGCGCACGATCGAACTGCGTCAGCTTCATGGATCAACCCTCGATATCGGCGCGCAAGACAGACGCGGGCCAGGTTGCGCGCCGGACAGCATCGAACAGCACGTCGCCCGCTTGCTGCAGGGCGGACGGGTCGCGCTTGGCGCAGGGAAAGCGGTCGGCGAAATCTGTCAGCGCGACGCGCAGCGGATCCTCGACCCCAAAGCTTTTGTTCACCGCCATCACGGCCAAGCGCAGGGAGTTCACGTCCGGCGTGGCCAGCTTGGCGCGCATGGCGACGCCAAGGGTGATCTGCATCGCGGCAATCCTGTGATTGGTGGTGGGCATTGCAGCCTCCGGCTCTGGGATGAACCGGGGCGCCCGCAGGGAGGACGAGTGGCGGGCGCCCCGGAAGCCGCGCGTGAGGGACCGCGCGGATGAGGATGAAAAGGACGCGGCGGTCAGGCCGCCGCGCCAGGTGCCGGATCCGGACAGGCGGATGCGGAGTAATGGTGCCCTGCCGCCTTCTGGCAGCTCTCGGCCGGGCCAGCCGCAGGTTCCACAATCCCGGTCGTTCCCACATTCACCCGAAGGCGGCCGGAATAGTGGCTTGGGCGGGGGGTCTCACCCCTGGACGGGCCGTGCTTCCTGCCCATCTCTCCCGCCTTCGGGTGTCCTGGGGACCCGATCTGCATGTCAGCCCGCCATGATCTCGGCATAGCGGGGCAGGGTCCGCGTCGCGTGGTCGACATGGTGCCCATAGGGGGCATTCAGGGCGTCGAACCAGTTGCATGCGGTCTGAAAGGTAACGCCGAAATGGACGGCGCAGGCCTCGCGGCTGGAGAAGCTGGCAATCATCAGAAGCGACCAGTTGCGGCCAAAGACCGCACGGTCGGCACCATGATGAACGTGGGCGCGACGGGCCGCCTGGTGCCTACGCCCGCGCCCCTCAAGGAGGTTGGGCTGGGACATTTGACGGCGCGACGCATCAGGCTGCGTCCGACGAAGCATCGGGTTGGGACAGGTCATGAGAGTTCTCTTGGTTGGAAGAGGGGGAGGTTCGACACGGATCGGAATGGTCCGCGCCGGAAGAGTCCCAAGATTGGACTGGAACACGGCCGCCGGTGACACGTGCAATGGCGAACGCTAGGTCCAGACTTGGGCGAGCTACCCCTCGCACAAGCTTGCTGATAGTAGCTTGCGTCACCCCTACGGATGCCGCGAAGTCATCTTGCCGAATTTCGGCCTCAGCGAGATATGTGAGAAGTGTGCTCATGCCCCACTTATCACTGACAGGAATATTATCGTCAAGAATAATTATTCCTGAGACGCGTTTGCAGCTATCACTCAAGCGTATGACAATGTCGACATGAACCTGAAAAGCATGCGTCTCAGCCGCGGACTGAGCCAAAAAGAGCTGGCTGACATGGCCGGCGTCCAGCAAGCCATGATCTCGAAGGTCGAGGCGGGTTACGACGGCGTGACCTTGCGGGTACTCCGGTCATTAGCCTCTGCGCTGGATGTTGAGGTGTATGACCTCCTAGCCGATGACCGCGCTACCGCCGAGCGTGAGCTTGTTAAGGCGTTCCGCGGTCTTTCTGCGGATCGGCAGAAAGGTTGGTTGGAGCTTGCGGCCGCGCTTGTTCAGCCTGGCCCTCAGCCATAGCCAAGAAAGATCGAAACTCTTCGTCGCTCATCTGGCGAAGTAATGCCGCGAATCGATCCTCTGCTGTCACTCATACCCCCTAGAACATAATGAGAACATCATGCAGCACCGCAACCGTGCGGTGCAAGTGCATGAGGTGCAATTGCCTCCAACGATCCTAACCAAGCGGTTCGGAAATTCCCATCAGGAATTTTAAGGATTGACAGGAATATTCCTGACATTCATTTTCAGTCCCATCGAAACCCGATGGAGACCCCGGCCATGCGCCCCGTCCACAGCAATACCGTTTCTCTGCCCGTGACGCCCGCTGCTGTCGCTGACGCGATGGCGGTGCTGTCGACCCCTGACCTCGCCTCCCGCCTGCCGGAGAGCATTCGGCGCATGGCGTGGAACGTTGCCATGAGCAGCATGGGCTTCCGCGTCACGCAGCGGCGCCATGCGGCCAACCTTCATCGGGGGCCGCAATGACCGCCGATCAGAAGCCGCTCAGCCTGGCCGATGCTGAGATGATCAGGCGGACACGGCACTTGGGGTGGGACAGCGGAACCTATGCCGAGGCGCAGGATCTGCGCCTTGCAGCCATGCGCGAGGGACTTTCGCCACAAGCTTTTGACCAGGACGCCCCGGAATACCGCGCAGCCATCCGACGCGCCCACCTGGTGGGTCTCGCGGGCGGACTGGTGCTTGCCTTTGTCTGCCTCGTGATCGGCATCGCTCTCTACGACGCCATCAACACCAACTGGCCGGTGGCCTGCGACGGCACCGCCGCGCTGCCCAGCTGCGCGGCCCGCATCATTGGAGCACTGACATGACCCGCCTCACGCAAGAACTGCGCGACGAGATCACCAGCGCCATGCTGGGCATCGTCGAACGCTTCGACGTCGACCCGATTGACATGCCGCCGCTGGCACATGCCGCCGCGGCCGAGTGCTGCCGTATCGTCGAGGCACTGGACCGGGGCAGGGCGGTCATCGCGAGCCACCTGCCGCCGAACTAGAAGGATGTCAGCCAGGCGATCACTGTCGTCGCCAGCGACGAGGCCCACCAGTGGGACAAGGTCCGGAGAATGGCGCTGCCGGAAGGGGCTCGGCTGTGACCGTGATCAAGAACCTCCCTGTACAGCAGGAAATCCTCGGAAAGCTGCTGACCGACCACCTGAAGGCAGCAATGGCCGCACAGACGCAGCCGGTCACAAGGGTGCTCAAATGACCCAGCCCGTCATCCACCGCGGCATCACGATCCGGCAGTTCGACGTGCCGTGCACGCCCTACGTCTGGACCCATGACGAAACCGACGGTCACGGCACCGCAGAAACTTTGGACCAGGCGCGTTCGCAGATCGACGCGCACCTGGCGAAGCAGGAGGCAGCATGACCAGCCCTCGCACCATGGCCCTGGCAGCCATCATTCACTACGACTGCACGACCCACACCTGGGCGCGCACGTCGGCCGAGGTTGCTGCAGACCTCGTGGCCCGCTACCCCGCGCCGCGCGAGTGGGGCGTCACTGCCCGCCACGTCGCCCGCGTCGCCCGAGAGAAAGGCTGGAGCAACCGCCTGCGCGGCAGTGGCACCCCGGTCATGCAGGGCACCCCCAAGACGTTCAGCATGGACGACGAGCTGGCCGCGATGGACGGCGGGCGCGGCGTTGACGGGGAGGAGCTGGTGGCATGAGTGACAAGATCTCAATTCGTGACACCATCGCCGATCTACGCCAGCGAGTTGTGAGCCTGCCGAAGATCGACACCCGCAACGGCGGCGACATCATGGACCAGCACCGGGCCCACCGCGCCGCGGCCGAGCAGCTGGGCCGCTACCTGAGCGAGACCTATGGCGCGCGCATCAGCCTGCGCCCGGAAAACAACCGCATCACCATGCACCGCATCACCTCGACTAGCACGGCCGGGCTGCACGGGGCATTTACTAACTGGATCGCTGCGGCCGAGCGGCGCGGGGCATCGGTCGGACTGACCGATCGCCAGCTGCGTGACCAGATCACCGGTGGGAGCGCATGACCACCGTCCTGCACCAGTTCAACGACCTGCGGCCCTTCGGCGGCTTCGACATGATTATGGCCGATCCGCCCTGGCGGTATGAGATGCGGTCGGAGAAAGGCGAGACGCGGTCCCCTCAGGCCAAGTACGCCTGCATGACGATCGACGAGATCGCCGCACTGCCCGTCGCGGCATTGGCCGCGCCAAACTGCCTACTGTGGCTGTGGGGCTTAAACACGATGCTTCCTCAGGCCTTGGCAGTGACCGAGGCCTGGGGCTTCGAATACAAGACGTCGGGTCACTGGGTGAAGACGACGGTGAACGGTAAGCTGAATATGGGCATGGGCTACATCCTGCGCGGCGCCGGCGAGCCGTTCTTAATCGGCACGCGCGGTGCGCCGAAGACGACTAGCTCCACCAGGTCCGTCATCATGGGCCAGATCCGCGAGCATAGCCGCAAGCCGGAGGAGGCCTTCGTCGAAGCAGAGAAGCTGATGCCCGACGCGCGCCGCATCGAGGTGTTCAGCCGGCAGCGACGGGCAGGGTGGGCGAACTGGGGACACGAGTCCGAGAAATTCGAGGAGGCAAGCTGATGCCACCGCTTTTATGGACGCCGGACGAAGCTGCCGCCTATCTAAAGGTCTCCCAAAAGACATTACAGCGGCTTCGGAATAGAGGTCTCCCATACGTCATGATCTCCAGCGGCACGATCAGGTACCGCCCGGACGATCTCACCACATTCATCGAGGACCGCGTCCAGCAATGCCCTACCGCCCGAAAGGCTCGCGCTTCTGGCACTTCGACTTCCAAATCCGGGGTCGTCGATTTCACGGCAGTTGCGGCACGGATGACTACGAGGAAGCGAAAGCAGTAGAGGCCGCCGAACGCGTTAAGGCGCGTGCTGCGCCCGAGATCACAAAACGCTTCACCCTGTCCCAAGCGCTCGGAACATACTGGACGGACATTTGCCAGCACCAGTCTAGTGCCAGCACGGCGCGCAGCCAGAGCGCGATGATCCTTAGTGTGATGGACGGGAAGGCGGCAATGGCCGACATCACCAATGCCGACATCATGAAGTTCGTCGCACGCCGGCGCGCGGTAGCCGCGAACGCAACGGTCAATCGCCAGCTACAGCTCCTTGGGCGCGCATTTCGCCACATGGCACGGGTGCACGGCGCCGAAATGCCGAACATCGATCTTCGGCGCGCAGAGAGCGCCGAGCCTGACGAGAGGGTCCGGGAACTGACGCAAGCCGAGCAGGCACGCCTCTTCGAGCATCTAAGATCGGACCTCAAGCCGTTCGTGACATTCGCCCTGCTGACCGGTGCACGCTTGGCGACGGTGTGTGATCTGAAATGGGCAGACATCGACCACCACGAACGCCGCATTCTCTTCCGGGTGAAAGGCGGCAAGCAAATGCGGTTCCCGCTCAGCCGGGAGGTCGCGGCGCTGCTGTCGGCGCTGCCGCGAGCCACGTTGCCGGATCACCGTGACTATGTTTTCACCTACGAGGACCAGTTGCGGAAGGATCGGCCGCGCAAGCGTATCGTCGGCAGCGGCGGGATGATGCAGGACTTTCGAGAAGCTCTTGCAGCGGCAGAGATACGGGATTTCCGGTTCCATGACCTACGCCACACGTTTGCGACGCGGCTGCTGCGGCAGACCGGGAACCTGAAACTGGTCAGCCGCCTCCTCGGCCACGCCGACGTGACAACGACGACGCGATATGCCCATGTACTGGACCAAGATCTGGCCGAGGCGCTAGACGGCTACAGTGTCCTCGGCGGGACCGAATCCCGAAGAAATTCCCGAAGCGGCAGAAAAAGGTAATAAGAAACAATGTCGCAAGAGAATGACATCGGGCTTCCCAAGCTTACGACGAGGGTTCGATTCCCTTCACCCGCTCCACTTCCCGATCTGTATCTGATGCGCCATGGCGAGACGCTGTGGAACGTCGAAGGCCGCCTGCAGGGCCGCGGCAATTCCCCCTTGTCCGACCGTGGGATACGTCAGGCCGGATGGCTGGCGCATCTGACGCGCGGGATCGACGGCTTTCGCGTCTCCAGCCCGCTTGGACGGGCCGACCAGACGGCGCGGATCGTGTTCGGCGACAGGTTCCGGCATGATGCGCGCCTCTCCGAAATCTGCGTGGGTGAATTTGTGGGGCACCTGGAGCGTGATCTGCGCCGCAGCCATCCCGACCTGTTCCGAGGTGGCGACTTGGCGTGGTACGACCGCTGCCCGGGCGGCGAAGGGTTCGCCGCACTGGAGGTACGGTGCCGGGCATTCCTGATGAACCTGACCGGCCCCACGCTGGTCGTGACCCATGGCATCACCCTGCGCATGCTGCGATGCCTTGCCTTGGGCCAAGCCCCCGCACATCTGGCCCAGGGGGTGATTCACCAAGGTGGAATCCACATGATCCGCAACGGTGCGGAAACCGTCATGCGCCACGTGGATGATGTCTGATCCGCCCTTGCCAAGCGGTACCCAAATCGGTTTTATGCGCGGCGAGCTTGGCCCGTTAGCTCAGTGGTAGAGCGTCCCGTTTACACCGGGCCGGTCGGGAGTTCGAATCTCTCACGGGCCACCATGCATCATTTCCGACATCACGACAGCATGGCCCCAAAATGGGACATTGGCACTATTCTGTTGAAAAATGCCACATTGGCCATCGAAACGGAACTGATGGAAAATGGCGGAGAGGGTGGGATTCGAACCCACGGAACCCTTGCAGGCTCAACGGTTTTCGAGACCGCCCCGTTCGACCACTCCGGCACCTCTCCGCGCTTCTTGGTGTGGTGTCGCGGAATTAGAGGGGTGGGGGTTGAAGCGCAAGAGGGTTTGGACGAAAAAATCTCGACCGTCGAAATTTTTCGCGAAAGGTGCGGGACATGCTGACCATTCTGGGATTGCTTGCCGTTCTGGCACCTCCTGTACCTGCAGTGCCGCCGCCTGCGGACATCCATCTGGTGCAGATGCAGCAGGACCCGGCCGACCGCATGTGGCGCACCCTGGACCTAGCCGCGCTGATGCCGATCCTGCAGGAGGAGGCCGTGACCGAGGCCGCCCGGATGGAGGGTGAGGGGCTGATCGCCGGGGGCGGCCTGCCATGGGCCCGTGTCGTCGCGCGAATCCACGACACCCCGCGGATGGAGGCGCTGTTCCGGGCAGGCGTCCGCGACGCCGCCGCGCGCATGGACCCGCAGCTGGTGGATCGGGCACTGGCCTTTCACGGGTCTGGCCTGGGCCAGCGGGTCATCCGCCTGGAAGGGTCCGCGCGGCGCGCCCTGCTGGAGGACGGGGTGGAGGATCAGGCACGGGCGGACTTTGCGCGCGCCCTGCGCAACGGTAATCCGCGTGCGGAACAGATCGTCCAGTTGATCGACGGGGCAGACCTGATCGCACCCAATGTCGCGGGTGGCCTGAACGCGGCCATCGCCTTTTCCCGCGGCTATGCCGAAGGGGGCGGGTTCGACATGGCCCCGGATCAACAGCAGCTGATGGCCGATGCCTGGGCGCAGCGCGACCAGATCGAGGCGGAGGCGACGGTCTGGCTGCAGGGTTTCCTGATGCTGGCCTATGGCCCGCTGAGCGACGCCGAACTTGCGGATTATGCCCAGCACGCCGCATCGGCCGAGGGGCAGGCGCTGTCGCAGCTGCTGTTTGCGGGGTTCGACCGGGTTTTCGGACAGACCTCGTATGACATGGGCATGGCCGCGGCGCTTCGCGGTCAGGGACAGCAGCTTTGATCGTCGTCGTCGGCGCATTGGCGCAGCCGCAGCTGCGCGCGGTGCTGGGCCTTGACGGAACGCCCGTCGAGGTACCGGGTGTCCTGACCGGCGGCCACCGGGCGGGGGTCGTGCTTGACGGCTGGCCCGCGCTGCTGCCTGCGCCGGGGTCGGTCCCGGGGTTGGCCATACAGCCGACGCCGCAGCTGGATCGCTATGCCGCGGTGATGGGCCTGACGGTGCAGGAGGTGGGCGGGATGCAGGTCATGGGCATCGGACCCGGACCCGCCGCGGATCACGCGCCGATCGTCGACCGTGACGCGATCGCCGCCGAAATCGCAGTCCAGATCCTGCAGGCACCCGAAGGGACCGGGGCAGACCTGCTGGCATGGCGGCTGCCGATGATGGGGATCTGGGCGGGCAGCCGGCTGCGCGCCCGCGCATCGGCGCCGTCGGGGCAGGGAAACGTCCCGCAGCGTCCGGCCGATGCGTTGCGCGTTCAGCAGCGCAGTCAGCCGTTCCTGGGGTTCTTCGGGGTCGAGCGGCAGGTGCTGACCCATGCCCTGCATCAGGGCGGCGAGACCGCCCCCATGACCCGCGAGGCGTTCCTGTCGGGCGATGCTGCCGTCATGCTGCCTTGGGACCCTGTCCGCGACCGTGTTCTGGTGATCGAGCAGTTCCGCATGGCCCCCGCCCTTCGCGGCGATCCGCAGCCATGGCTGCTGGAGCCGGTCGCGGGTCGCGTGGACGCCGGTGAGACCCCCGAGGCCGCGATCCTGCGCGAGGCGCAGGAGGAAGCGGGGCTGCAAGTCACGCGGCTGATCCCGGCCTTCAACACCTATCCCAGCCCCGGCGCGCTGTGCGAGTTTCTGTATCACTATGTCGGCATCGCGGACTTGCCGGACGGCTGCGCCGGTGTCTACGGGCTGGATTCAGAGGCGGAGGATATTTGCGGCCACCTGATGGACCGCGAAACGCTGTCCGCGCTGGTGGATGCGGGACAGATCGCCAATGGGCCGCTGGCCACCCTGTCCCTGTGGCTGGACGCGCGGCGGGACCGGCTGCGGGCGCAGGTCTGAGGGGCAGGGCGGGGTTGCCCCTCCAACCCGGGGGCGTATAGGTAAATGGAAAGTCCTGCACCTGTGAACAAAGGGTCGATCGCCATGCGAATCCATTCTGATCTGGCCGACGCGATCGGCAACACCCCGTTGATCCGCCTGAAACGCGCCAGCGAGGAGACCGGCTGCGAGATCCTCGGCAAGGCCGAATTCATGAACCCCGGCCAGTCGGTCAAGGACCGCGCGGCGCTGTACATCATCAAGGATGCGGTCGCGCGCGGCGCGCTGCGCCCCGGCGGCACCATCGTCGAGGGGACGGCCGGCAATACCGGCATCGGCCTGGCGCTGGTCGGCGCATCGATGGGGTTCAAGTCGGTGATCGTCATCCCCGAGACCCAAAGCCAGGAAAAGAAGGACATGCTGCGGCTGGCCGGCGCGACCCTGGTCGAGGTTCCGGCCGCCCCCTACAAGAACCCCAACAACTATGTCCGATATTCCGGCCGTCTGGCCGAGGCGCTGGCGCGCACCGAGCCGAACGGGGCCATCTGGGCCAACCAGTTCGACAACGTGGCCAACCGCCAGGCCCATGTCGAGACGACCGGACCCGAGATCTGGGACCAGACCGACGGCAAGGTCGACGGGTTCATCTGCGCGGTGGGCTCCGGCGGCACGCTGGCGGGCGTCGCGGACGCGCTGCAGCCCAAGGGCGTCAAGATCGGCCTTGCCGATCCCGAAGGCGCGGCCCTGCATTCGTTCTACACCACCGGAGAGTTCGACAGCCCCGGCAGTTCGATCACCGAAGGCATCGGCCAAGGCCGCATCACGGCCAACCTGGAGGGGTTCACCCCCGATTACAGCTGGCGCATCCCCGACGAGGAAGCGCTGCCCATCGTCTTCGACCTGCTGAAGGACGAGGGGCTGTGCCTGGGCGGATCGTCCGGCATCAACATCGCGGGCGCCATCCGCATGGCGCGCGAGATGGGGCCGGGCCATACGATCGTCACCATCCTGTGCGATTACGGAACCCGCTATCAGACAAAGCTGTTCAACCCCGACTTTCTGCGCGCCAAGGGCCTTCCCGTACCGGAATGGCTGACCCGTCCGGCGCCGGATCTGCCGCAGGTATACGAAGACTGAAAGGTTTCATGCGACATCTGATTGCAACGTTCCTGGTGGCGCTGCTGGCCCTGACAGCCGCGCCCGCCATCGCCCAATCCGTAAACTATGACACCTGGAACCAGGTCGCCGAACGCGCCGAGTCGCTGACCGCGAACCCCCAGGCCACCAACGAGGAGCTGGCCCGCACGCGGGCGCGGATCGTCGACTGGCGGGATCGGCTGCAGGAGGGTCAGAACGCCAACGGCGACCGCATCGCCACCCTGCGCAACCAGATCGAGGCCCTTGGCCCCGCGCCCGCAGAAGGTGCGACCGAGGACGAGGAGGTCGCCAACCGACGGACCGAGCTGAACCAGCAGCTGTCCACCGCCCAGGCCCCCCGCATCGCCGCGACCGAGGCCACCAGCCGTGCAAACTCCATCATCGGCCAGATCGACGAGATCGTGCGGCAACGTCAGGCGCTGGAACTGGCCAAGCAGACGCCGTCTCCGGTGCTGCCCGCATCGTGGGCCGCGGCGGCGACGGACGGCCTTGCGCTGCTGGAGGGTGTCGGAGGAGAGGTGTCGGGCCAGGACGCGACGCCCGAAATCTGGGCCGACCTGCGTCCCCGGCTTCCCTATGTCGCGGGATACCTGATCGCGGCGCTGCTGATCCTGACCTATGGCCGGGCATGGATCGTGGCGCTGCCCACCCGCCTGTCCAGCCGGGCGTCCGAATATTCCAAGGCCGTGCTGGCGTTCGTCGTGTCCCTGGGCCAGATCGCCGTGCCGATGGCAGGTGTCTATCTGGGCATCAGCGCCATCCAGGCCACCGGTCTGCCCGGACCCTGGACGACGCCGTTCCTGAACGCTCTGCCGGTGGCGGCGGTGATCCTGTTCGGCGGGATCTGGATGGCCCGTGCGCTGTTCCCGCGCACCGCCATCGCCTATACCTCGCTGCAGATGACCGAGGAGGCCCGCGTCTCGGCAGGTCGCATGGTTCAGACGCTGGCTCTGCTGATGGCCATCCACCACATCCTGTCGCGCGCCATGCTGCCGCTGTCGGGCCTTTATGAACAGGGCGAGGCGCAGGTCGGCCGCGTCCCCGTCCAGTTCGGAGAGGCGTCGGCCGGCGTCTGGCACCTGGTGCTGATCGTGCTGGCCGCGCTGGCAATGTTCCGGCTTGGCAACATCCTGCGGCGGCTGACGCGCGATGCCGTGACGCAGGACCTGTCCTATCGCCACTGGATCGCGGCCTGGGCGGGTCGCCTGACGCGCATCATCGCGCCGATCGCGGTGCTGCTGACGGCGGCCGGTTTCGTCAACCTCGGCAATCTTCTGGTCTGGCCGTGGCTGTTCTCGCTGGCGCTGGTGGGGCTGCTGATCCTGCTGCAGGACTTCACCGCCGACCTGTTCAACATGATGCAGCGCGGGGCCGAAGGCGCACGCGAGGGGCTGGCCCCGCTGCTGACCGGGTTCGGCCTGGTCCTGGCGTCGATCCCGATCTTCCTGATCATCTGGGGGTCGTCCGGCGCCGAGCTTGCCGAATACTGGGTCCGGTTCCGCCAGGGCATCAGCCTGGGCGGGGTGAACCTGTCGCCGGGTGCGATCCTGACCTTCCTGATCATCTTCGCCATCGGCTATGCGCTGACGCGCGGGGTGCAGGGGATGCTGCGCACCTCGATCCTGCCCAAGACGCGGCTGGATGCGGGCGGGCAGAATGCCGTGGTGTCGGGCCTGGGCTATGTCGGGATCTTCCTGGCGGCGCTGTTGGCCATCACCTCGGCCGGGATCGACATGTCGTCCTTTGCGATCGTCGCGGGTGCGCTATCGGTCGGTATCGGTTTCGGCCTGCAGAACATCGTGTCGAACTTCGTCAGCGGGATCATCCTGCTGATCGAGCGTCCGGTCAGCGTCGGCGACTGGATCAGCGCCGGCGGCCAGCAGGGCATCGTCAAGAAGATCTCGGTCCGCGCCACCTTGGTCGAGACCTTCGACAAGACCGAGGTGATTGTCCCGAACAGCGACCTGATCAGCCAGCCGGTGACCAACTGGACGCGTCACAACAAGGTCGGCCGGATCATCATCCCCGTCGGCGTTGCCTATGGCAGCGATACGAAGAAGGTCGAGAATGTCCTGCGCGAGATCGTCGAGGATCACCCGTTGGTCTCCATCGACCCGGCACCGGCGGTCCTGTTCCGTGGCTTGGGGGCCGATGCCCTCAACTTCGAGATCCGTGCGATCCTGGCGGATGTCGGCACGGGGCTGGGCGTGACGTCGGAGCTGCTGCATTCCATCGTCCAGCGCTTTGGCGCAGAGAGAATCGAGATCCCCTTCGCACAACGCGACATCTGGTTGCGCAACCCCGAGGCGCTGCCCGGTCAATCGCACGGGCCGGCAGCGCGAAACGCGCAGCCGGGTGCCCTGACGGCACCCACGACCGTCAGCCCCGAACTGACCCGCGATGATGCCGATGAGGCGCCGGGCCTGCCGGACGACGGTGACAGCCGCTGATCGAGCCTCCGGGGCATGGGGCCAGGCGCCGCATGTCCCGGATCAGGCCGCCATCCGGTCGGATTGGACGTCGTTGTCACCGTCATCGGGCAACCCTTCGCGCGACAGCATCACGGCGACGCCCCGCAGCCAGGGGATATGGGCGCAGATGATCATCAGCGCGACCATGATCGGAACCGCCAGGAACATCCCCGGCACCCCCCAGATCGCCCCCCAGAAGGCAAGCGACAGGATGATGCCGAAACTGGACAGCCGCAGCGTCTGGCCCAGCAGCATTGGATCGATGATGTTTCCGATCAGGAACTGCGTGACCGCGCACAGCACGCCCACGATCACCGTGGCCGTCGGATCGCCGGTCAGCACGAAGGCCAGAAGGACCGCGATCAGCGTCGCGATGATCGACCCGACCGACGGGATGAAGTTCAGGACGAAGGTCAGCAGGGCCACCGCAGTGGCCAGCTCCAGCCCCATCGTCCAGAAGATCAGCCAGACGATCGAGGCCGTGACCGCGCTGACCCCGGTCTTGACCACCAGATAGCGGTTCACGCGGTGCATGATCGACGCGATGATGCGGCGGATCTGGCGCGCATGGTCCGCGTCGTTGGCCAGACGCTCGATCTTCAGCGGGAACCACACCTGTTCGGCGAACATGAATCCGACGAACAGGATCACCAGCACGCTGCCCGACAGCAGCCCGGAGGCCTGTCCCGCCAACGACCGGATCCAGCCGGTGATGTTGAAGTTGGTCAGCGCCGTGATGATGCGTTCCTGTGCCTCGGGGCCAAGACGCTCGGTCAGGGCGGGCAGGGCGGCCTGCGCCCGTTCGGCATAGCTGATCGCCAGGAACACCACCTCGTTCACCTGCGCGACGATGGTGGTCGACACCCACAGCAGCCCAAGCGCGATCCCGATCAGCGCCAGCGTGGTTGCCAACCAGTTCGGCACCCGAAGCCGGGTCGAGATGGCATGAATCGCATCCGACGTCAGCGAGAACAGGATGATCGCGATCGCCAGAGAGATCAGGATGAACTTGGCCTGTACCAGCATGAACATCAGCAGCGAGAATGCGATCAGCCCCAGAAACCCGGTCTGCAGGCGCTCTCTCAGCACGGTCTCGTTCGAATGGTCCAAATGACGCCCCTGCGGATCGGAAAAACCCGACCCCGGCGGCCGGGGTCGGGTCGATGATGTCAGTCCTGCGCGGGCGCGGTCTGGCCGGGATCGCCCTCGTCCAGGTCGACCGCGTCGCCCTGTTCGGCAATCCGCGCGACCGAGACGACGACCTCTCCGGCGGCTGTGTTGAAGACCCGCACCCCGCCCGCGCTGCGCGAGCGGAAGCTGATGCCCTGCACCGGAACCCGGATCGACTGTCCGGTCGATGTCGCCAGCATGATCTGGTCAAAGCTTTCGACCGGGAAGCTGGCGACCAGCGGGCCGCCCCGCATGGCGCGGTCCATGGCCATCACGCCCTGGCCCCCACGGCCACGGACCGGATAGTCGTGGCTGCTGCTGATCTTGCCCGATCCCTTGGCGGTGATGGTCAGGATCAGATCCTCGGCCGCCGACATCTCAATGTAGCGTTCCTGGGTGACGGTGCCCTCGGGGGTGTCGTCATCCTCGTCCGCTTCGGCGCCGTCGTCCAACGCACCGGCAACCGCACGGCGCATCTTCAGATAGGCCACGCGTTCGGACGGGTCCGCCTCGAAATGGCGGATGACCGACATGCTGACGACCTTGTCGCCCTCGGCCAGACGGATGCCCCTGACGCCGGTGGAATCGCGGCCCTTGAAGACCCGCACCGCCGTGGTCGGAAAGCGGATCGCGCGGCCCTGCGCGGTCACCAGCATCACGTCGTCCTGCTCGGTCGCCATCCGCACGTTCACCAGCGTGACGCCCTCCGGCAGCTTCATCGCGATCTTGCCGTTCGCGCGCACGCTGCCGAAATCGGACAGCGCGTTGCGACGCACGTCGCCGTCATCCGTGGCAAAGACCACCTGATAGTTGTCCCATTCCGTCTCCGGCGCATCCATCGGCAGCAGCGCCGCGATGCTGACGCCCGCGCCGATGGGCAGGATGTTGACCATCGCCTTGCCCTTGGAGGTGCGGCCCGCCAGCGGCAGGCGCCAGGTCTTCATCCGATAGACCATGCCGTCGGTCGTGAAGAACAGCAGCTCGGTATGGGTGTTGGCCACGAACAGCGTGGTGACCACGTCGTCTTCCTTGGTGGCCATGCTGGACAGACCCTTGCCGCCGCGCCGCTGCGCGCGGAATTCGGCCAGCGCGGTCCGCTTGATGTAGCCGCCAGAGGTGATGGTGACGACCATGTCCTCGCGCTCGATCAGGTCCTCGTCCATCATGTCGCCGGACCAGTCGACGATCTCGGTGCGGCGCGGCACGGCGAACAGATTGCGGACCTCGCGCAGCTCGTCCGCGATGATCGCCATGATCCGTTCGCGCGACGCCAAGATGGCCAGATAATCGCGGATGCTGTCGGCCAGCAACTGCAGTTCGTCCGTGATCTCCTTGACGCCCAGCTGGGTCAGACGCTGCAGGCGCAGCTCCAGGATGGCACGGGCCTGCGTCTCCGACAGGTTGTAGGTCCCGTCCTCGTTCACCGGATGCAGCGGATCGTCGATCAGGCGCAGGTATTCGACGATGTCATGGGCGGGCCAGCGCCGCTCCATCAGCTTCTCGCGGGCCTCGGCGGCATCGGCGCTGCCGCGGATGGTGGCCACGACCTCGTCAACATTGCTGACCGCGACGGCCAGGCCGCACAGCACATGGCTGCGTTCGCGTGCGCGGCGCAGCTCGTAGGCGGTGCGGCGGGCGACGACCTCCTCGCGGAAGCTGATGAAGTAGGTCAGGAAGTCGCGCAGCGCCAACTGTTCGGGCTTGCCGCCGTTCAGCGCCAGCATGTTGCAGCCAAAAGTCGTCTGCAGCTGGGTAAAGCGGAACAGCTGGTTCAGCACCACGTCGGGGGTCGCATCACGCTTCAGTTCGACCACGACGCGCACGCCGTGGCGGTCGGATTCGTCCTGGACGGTGGCGATGCCCTCGACCTTCTTCTCCTTGGCCAGTTCGGCGATCCGCTCGATCAGGGTCGATTTGTTCACCTGATACGGGATCTCGTCGATGACGATGGCAAAGCGGTCCTTGCGCGGTTCCTCGATATGGGTCTTGGCACGGATCATGACGCTGCCGCGACCTTCCAGATAGGCCTTGCGCGCCCCGGACCGGCCCAGGATCGTGGCGCCCGTGGGAAAGTCGGGGCCCGGGATGATCTCCAGCAGGCGCTCGGTGGGCAGGTCGGGATCGGCGATCAGCTCCAGCGTGGCGTCGATGACCTCGCCCAGGTTGTGCGGCGGGATGTTGGTCGCCATGCCGACGGCGATGCCGCCCGCGCCGTTGACCAGCATGTTCGGGAACCGCGCCGGAAGGACGGTCGGCTCGCGGTCCTTGCCGTCATAGTTGTCCTGGAAATCGACGGTGTCCTTGTCGATGTCCATCAGCAGGAAGTTGGCGGGCTTGTCCATCCGTACTTCGGTATAGCGCATGGCCGCGGCCGGATCGCCGTCCATCGACCCGAAGTTGCCCTGGCCGTCCAGCAGTGGCAGCGACATCGAGAACGTCTGCGCCATCCGCACCAGCGCGTCATAGATCGCGCTGTCGCCATGAGGGTGATACTTGCCCATCACGTCGCCCACGGACCGCGCGGACTTGCGATAGGGCTTATCGGCGGTGTTGCCGCTTTCGTCCATCGCATAGAGGATGCGGCGGTGAACCGGCTTCAGGCCGTCGCGCAGGTCGGGGATCGCCCGGCTGACGATCACCGACATGGCATAGTCCAGATACGAGGTCCGCATCTCGGCGCTGATGTCGATCATGGGGCCGTCGTGATGCATCACGACGCGGCCCGCGGCACCGTCTTCGGGGGTTTCGGGCAGATCGTCTTCTGGGGTGTCGGCCACGGGTATTCCTCAACATCTAGTTGGGGTTCGGTATAGCCGAGCCTGCCGCAGGGGGCAATCGCGCCCCGCCTCCAAGGTCAGGAAATCACGCCTTGCGGGGGTCTCAGGCGCCCTTGCGCGCGGCCACTGCCCACAGGCCCGCCAGACCCGCCGACAGGATCGCGTTCCAGCCCGCCATCGACACGCCCATGAACTGCCACGCGATCTCGTCGCAGCGGACCACGGGGGCGGATTGCAGGCGGGCCATCAGGTCCTGCGTGGTCATCCGCGACAGATCGCCCACGCCGCCCGAACAATGCGCCGGTCCGGCCCACCACGTCATCTCGACCCCGACGTGATAGATCGCAAGCCCCATCGCCGCACCCGCCGCGATCATCCCCAGAACCGCCAGCGCCCGCACCCGGCCGGTCAGCCAGATCAGCGCCGCGATGCCAGCCGCCGCCACATGCGGCCAGCGCTGCAGGATGCACAGCTCGCACGGGGCATAGCCCGCCGCCTGGAAGCCAAGCGCCGCGATCAGCAGCAGCGCGGACCCCGCGCCCGCCAGAAGGGAAAGCCTGATGCCCGTCACAGATACCTCACCGTCGCAAAGCCGCCTATCAGGCAGGCCATGAAGATGGAGAACATCAGCCCAAGCCGACGTTCGATGAAATCGCGAATCGGCGGCCCGAACCGCCACAGCAGCCCGGCCACGACATAGAACCGCCCTGCGCGGCCGATAATGCTGGTCAGCACGAACAGGGGCAACGAAAAGCCCACGGCGCCGGAAAAGATGGTGATGACCTTGAAGGGAAAGGGCGTCAGCGCCGCGACCAGCACGGCCCAACCGCCGAACTCGGCAAAGCGCGCGGCCAGGTCGTCGAACGCGGCCTCCTTGCCGTACATGGTCAGAACCCACATGCCGACGCTGTCCATCAGGACCGCGCCGATCGCGTATCCCAGCAGCGCGCCCAGAACCGACCCCGCCGTGGCGATGAAGGCAATGGCCCAGGCCCGCGCCCGCTGCGCCAGCACCATCGGGATCATCAGCACGTCGGGCGGGATCGGAAAGACCGAACTTTCGATGAAGCTGACCGTGAACAGCGACGCGTTCGCGTGGCGATGCGACGCCAGCCCCATGGTCCAGTCGTATAGCCTGCGCAGCATGTCCGCCCCTTTGTCCGTGCCCCGTGCATCCCCCCGCAGGGCCGTCGCGTCAAGCGCCTTGCACGCCGGTCGCGGCGCTGTGATGGTTGGCGGGAACCCCCGGCGGGGCGGGGCGTTCGGGGCGACAGCCAGCAGGGGGACCAAGGCATGCAATGGCGCGGACGACGGGGCAGCGGAAATGTCGAGGATCGGCGGGGCATGGGCCGTGCCGGGGTCGGCGGATTGGGCGTGGCGGGCACGCTGGTGGTGCTGGCGGTCGGCTATTTCTTCGGGATCGACGTGACGCCGCTGGTCCAGGGCCTGGATCAGGGCGGCGGGCAGCCCACCGAACTGAGCCAGCGCGACCAGGAATGGGGCGAATTCGTCAGCGTGGTTCTGGCCGACACCGAAGAGGTCTGGCAACCCGTGCTGCAGCAGCAGGCGGGCGTCGCCTATCAAGACCCGACCCTGGTCCTGTTCAGCGGCGTGGTGCAATCGGCCTGCGGTGGTGCGTCGTCGGCCATGGGTCCGTTCTACTGCCCCGGCGATCAGCGCGTCTATCTGGACACCGACTTCTTCGACATGATGGCGGATCGCATGGGCGCGGGGGGAGATTTCGCCGCAGCCTATGTCATCGCGCACGAGGTGGGGCATCACGTCCAGAACCTGACCGGCACCCTTGGCGCCGCGCAGCAGCCGGGCCTATCGGAAACGCAGGCCAACCAATTGTCCGTTGCGACCGAACTGCAGGCCGACTGCTATGCCGGCATCTGGGCGCGCCAGGCGCAGGAACGTTTCGGCACCCTGGACGTTGGCGATCTGGACGAGGCGATGCGCGCAGCAGAGGCCGTCGGCGATGACGTGATCCAGGCCAGTGCGGGCCGGACCCCCATGCCCGACAGCTTCACCCACGGCAGCGCGGCGCAGCGTCAGGAATGGCTGATGCGCGGGTTCGACTCGGGCGACATGAGACAGTGTGACACGTTCGGTGCCGGGGCCCTGTGACCCCGACGCTCGACAGACCGGAGGAAATGATGACCCTGATCCTAACTTTCGCGGGCCTTCTGACCGCTTTCGCCATCACCTTGGCCCTGGGTGCGCCCAAGCCCCGTCCGGTCGCCATTCGCGATCGCGACTGACCGTCAGCGGGGCAGGCGGTGCGGTCGCTGGTCCTGCGTGGCCCAGCCCGGCCACCAGCCCAGCTTTTCCAGCGCCAGCAGCGCAAGCCCGATCGCGATCACGGCGATCACCAGCTTGACCATCTTGGCACTGGGAGGGTTGCGCGCCCATTTTGCCGCACGCAGCAGCCATATCATGTTCATCGCGCGTCCTGCCTGTTAAATCGGTGCCGAATCGAAACAGACGCCGCGACGAAACTCAAGAGCGATAGCCCGTGCCGAACCACCGCGACAGCCGCAACCTTCCCTACAGTGCCCGCCAGATGTACGATCTGGTGGCCGATATCGAAAGCTATCCGCATTTCCTGCCCTGGAACAGTGCGGCCCGCATCCGGACGCGCACCACCCGCCCCGATGGCGCGGAGGAGATCGCCGCCGATCTGGTCATCAGCTTCAAGGTCTTTCGGGAACGCTTTGGAAGCCGGGTCGTCCTGTGGCCCGAACAGGACGGCGTCTGGAAGATCGACACGGAATATCTGGACGGCCCGTTCAAGTACATGCGCAGCGGCTGGTCCTTCAAGGATCGCCCGGAAGGGGGCTGTCATGTCGAGTTCTTCGTCGATTTCGAATTCAAGAACGCGATCCTGCAACGCCTGATCGGCGTCGTCTTCCACGAGGCGATGTCCCGCATCGTCCGCGCTTTCGAGGATCGAGCCCGCAAGCTGTATGGATGACAAGGAAAAAGGCCGCCCGGCGGGGCGGCCTTCGTCGTTCAGCTCAGCGCCGCTTTCAGCGCTTCCGCCTTGTCGGTGCGTTCCCAGCTGAACGCGGTCGCCCCGTTCAACGCATAGGGTTCGCGACCGAAATGACCATAGCTGGCCGTCGGGCGATAGATCGGATGCAGCAGGTCCAGTTCGCGGATGATCGCGAACGGGCGCAGGTCGAATACCTCGCGCACGGCCGCCACGATCCGGCCGACCGGCACGGTTTCGGTCCCGAAGCAGTTCAGGCTGATCGAGGTGGGCTCGGCCACGCCGATCGCATAGCTGACCTGGATCTCGCAGCGCTTGGCCAGACCGGCCGCCACGATGTTCTTGGCAACCCAACGGCCGGCATAGGCCGCCGAGCGGTCGACCTTGGACGGATCCTTGCCTGAAAACGCGCCGCCGCCATGACGGGCCATGCCGCCATAGCTGTCGACGATGATCTTGCGCCCGGTCAGGCCGCAATCGCCGACGGGACCGCCGATGACAAACTTGCCGGTGGGGTTGATGAAGAACTTGGTCGCGTCCGACAGCCATTCCGCGGGCAGGACCGGGCGGATGATCTCCTCGATCACCGCCTCGCGCAGGTCGGCCAGGCTGATCTCGGGGTTGTGCTGGGTGGACAGCACAACCGCGTCGATCCCCTCGGGGCGGCCGTCGGCGTCATAGCGCAGCGTCAGCTGCGATTTGGCATCCGGGCGCAGCCAAGGCAGGGTGCCGTCGCGCCGCACCGCCGCCTGGCGTTCGACCAGGCGATGGGCATAGGTGATCGCGGCGGGCATCAGCACGTCGGTTTCGTCGCTGGCATAGCCGAACATCAGGCCCTGGTCGCCTGCGCCCTGCTCCTCAAGGCTGGCGCGGTCGACGCCTTGGTTGATCTCGGGCGACTGCTTGCCGATGATGTTGATGACCGAACAGGTGGCCCCGTCAAACCCCACATCCGACGAATTATAGCCGATGTCGGTGATCACCCCGCGCACGATCGATTCCAGATCCACCCAGGCGCTGGTGGTGATCTCTCCCGAGATGATGGCGACGCCGGTTTTTACCATGGTCTCGCACGCCACGCGGGCGCGCGCGTCCTCGGCCAGGATGGCGTCCAGGATCGCGTCCGAAATCTGGTCGGCGATCTTGTCGGGATGGCCCTCGGACACGGATTCCGAGGTGAAGGTCGAATATTCTGTCATGACATCAATACCGGTAATGGTCGGATTTGAAGGGGCCTTCCGGCGTCACGCCGATATAGGCGGCCTGTTCGGACGACAGCACGGAAAGCTTCGCACCGATCTTGTCCAAGTGCAGCCGCGCGACCTTTTCGTCCAGCGCCTTGGGCAGGATGTAGACGCCGGGCTTGTAGTCGTCGCCCTTGGTCCACAGCTCGATCTGCGCCAGCACCTGGTTGGTGAAGCTGGCCGACATCACGAAAGACGGGTGGCCCGTGGCATTGCCCAAGTTCAACAGGCGCCCCTGCGACAGCAGGATGATGCGGTTGCCCGAAGGCATCTCGATCATGTCCACCTGGTCCTTGATATTGGTCCATTTGTGGTTGCGCAGCGCCGCGACCTGAATCTCGTTGTCGAAATGGCCGATGTTGCCGACGATCGCCATGTCCTTCATGGCGCGCATGTGCTCCAGCCGGATCACGTCGCGGTTGCCGGTGGTGGTGATGAAGATGTCGGCGCTGTCGGCCACATCCTCCAGGGTCACGACCTCGAACCCGTCCATCGCGGCCTGCAGCGCGCAGATCGGATCGACCTCGGTCACCTTCACGCGGGCGCCGGCGCCCTGCAGCGACGCCGCCGAGCCCTTGCCGACGTCGCCATAGCCGCAGACGACGGCGACCTTGCCCGCCATCATCACGTCGGTAGCACGGCGGATGCCGTCGACCAGCGATTCCTTGCAGCCGTACTTGTTGTCGAATTTCGACTTGGTCACGCTGTCGTTCACGTTGATCGCGGGGAAGGGCAGCTGGCCGTTCTTCTGCAGATCGTACAGGCGGTGGACGCCGGTTGTCGTCTCCTCGGACACGCCGACGATCTGGTCGCGCATCTTGGTGAACCAGCCGGGCGACTGCGCCAGACGCTTGGCGATCTGCGCCTTGATGACGGTTTCCTCGTCCGACTGCGGCACGGGGATCACGTCCTCGCCGGCCTCGGCGCGGGCACCCAGCAGGATGTACAGCGTCGCATCGCCGCCATCATCCAGGATCAGGTTCGGGCCCTCGGGGAACTGGAACGAGCGATCAAGGTAATCCCAATGCTCGGCCAGGCTCTGCCCCTTGATGGCAAAGACCGGAACGCCCGCGGCGGCGATGGCGGCAGCGGCGTGATCCTGGGTCGAGTAGATGTTGCAGGACGCCCAACGGACATCCGCGCCCAGTTGGGTCAGCGTCTCGATCAGGACGGCGGTCTGGATGGTCATGTGCAGGCTGCCGACGATCCGGGCACCCGCCAGCGGCTTGGCCTCGCCGTATTCGGAACGCAGCGCCATCAGGCCGGGCATTTCCGTCTCGGCGATGTCCAGTTCCTTGCGGCCGTATTCGGCCAGCGCAATGTCCTTGATGATGTAATCGGTCACGGCTGCTCTCTTCGGTCATTCACAGGTTGCAACCGGGATACCGCAAGCACCATGGGTCCGAAAGGGGCTAATCCGTCACATGCCGGCCATATGGGGCTGGCTGCTGCGCGCCATGCGATGCACGAAATCATGCGTCAGATGCTTGGCGGTGGTCAGGGAATCGCGCTCCTCGGTCCAATCCTTTAGGCGACCGTCCAGAACCAGCCGCGCAAGCCCCACCACATAGCAACGCGCGGACAGGGCCAGCATCGCAATATCCTCGCGCGGGTGCAGGCGACCGGTATCGCGGGCCCGCGCCAGCATGCGCAGCGTCAGATCGGCGATGCTGTCGGTATAGCGCCGCAGGATGGGTTCGTGCCGCGCGTTGGTCAGATCGCAGTCCTGCAGCAGCCTAAACTGCGCGGGATAGCGGCAGGCCCAATCCAGATAGGTGTCGCCCAGGCTCAGGAACTGCGCGACGGGGTCGTCGGGATCGACGCGGACCACCGCGCGGGTGCAGCTGTCGATCAGCACGACCAGCGCCTGTTCGACGCTGGCCACCAGCAGGGCGCGTTCGTCGGTGAACAAGGCACGGACCCGTTCGACGGGTTCGTCGACGGCTTCGGCGATATCGGCAATCGTGGGGGGCTGGCGGCGTTGGTCCAGGACAAGCGTCATCGCGGCACTGATGGCGCGGTCGTGCAGACCCCTGGGGTCACGGCGTTCCGACAGGTGTTTCATCACGATGCAATCCGATCCGTTGCGGGGTGGGCCAAACGAAAACAGATGACTTGAATGTGATTTAGGGCCAGAATGCCCCAGAAAAGCAGCCGTGGAATCTGTGTAGCAACCAAATTTGTGCATCTTAAACGGGTGCGCAATTCGGATAAGACAATCATAGCACGAAGTGTCGCCTTGGCGACATATCTAAATGGACAGGTCCGCGTGCCGGGGGGGCACGCGGACCTGTGATTTCAGCAACCTTGCGGTGGATGCGTATCAGGCGCCGGACCGTGCGACGCGCTTGCGTTCGTGCGGATCCAGGTGCCGCTTGCGCAGGCGGATGTTCTTTGGCGTGACCTCGACCAGTTCGTCGTCGTTGATATAGGCGATCGCCTCTTCCAGCGACTGGCGGACCGGGGGCGTCAGGCGGACGGCCTCGTCGGTGCCGGAGGCACGGACGTTGGTCAGCTGCTTGCCCTTAAGCGGGTTCACCTCAAGGTCGTTGTCCCGGCTGTGTTCGCCGATGATCATGCCCTGATACAGCTCTTCCTGCGCGCCGATGAAGAACTTGCCGCGATCTTCCAGCTTCCACAGCGCATAGGACACGGACACGCCGTTCTCCATGCTGATCAGCACGCCCTGGCGACGGCCCTGGATGGCACCCTTGTGCGGCGCCCAACCGTGGAAGATGCGGTTCAGCACGCCGTTGCCGCGCGTATCGGTCATGAACTCGCCCTGATAGCCGATCAGGCCACGCGAGGGGACATGGGCCACAATGCGCGTCTTGCCGACGCCGGCAGGACGCATCTCGACCAGGTCGCCCTTGCGGTCGCCGGTCAGCTTCTCGATCACCACGCCGGTGTATTCATCATCAACGTCGATGATGACTTCCTCGATCGGCTCCAGGCGCTGGCCGTCCTCTTCCTTGTAGATCACGCGCGGGCGGCTGATCGACAGCTCGAACCCTTCGCGGCGCATGTTCTCGATCAGGACGCCCATCTGCAGTTCGCCGCGACCCGAGACGACGAAAGCCTCGCCGCCGGGGGTGTCCTCGACCTTGATGGCGACGTTGATCTCGGCTTCCTTCATCAGGCGCTCGCGGATCACGCGGCTCTGGACCTTCTTGCCGTCCTTGCCGGCCAGCGGGCTGTCGTTGATGCCGAAGGTGACGCTGATGGTCGGGGGATCGATCGGCTGCGAGGGCAGGGCCTCCATCACGTCCGGGTGGCACAGCGTGTCGGCCACGGTGGCCTTGGCCATGCCCGCGATCGTCACGATGTCACCGGCCTCGGCCACGTCGATCGGAGTCTGGGTCAGGCCGCGGAACGCCATGATCTTGCTGATGCGGAACTGCTCCAGCCGCTCGCCGTCGCGCGACAGCGCCTTGAGCGTATCGCCGGCCCTGGCGGTTCCCGCCTCGACGCGACCGGTCAGCAGACGGCCCAGGAAGGCGTCGGCGCCAAGCGTGGTCGCCAGCATCTGGAACGGCTCGTCCGCGCGGGTGATCTGCTTGGGCGGCTGCACGTGCTTCAGGATCAGGTCGAACAGCGCGTCCATGTTCTTGCGCTCGCCGTCCAGCGTCGCGTCGGCCCAACCGCCGATGCCCGAGGCATAGACATGCGGAAAGTCCAGCTGCTCGTCGCTGGCGCCCAGGTTGGCGAACAGGTCGAACACATCGTTCAGCGTCTCGTCGGGCTCGGCTGCGGGCTTGTCGACCTTGTTCAGCACGACGATCGGGCGCAGGCCCAGGGCCAGTGCCTTTGAGGTCACGAACTTGGTCTGGGGCATCGGGCCTTCGGCCGCGTCAACCAGCAGGCAGACGCCGTCCACCATCGACAGGATGCGTTCGACCTCGCCGCCGAAATCGGCGTGGCCGGGCGTGTCGACGATGTTGATGCGCGTGCCCTTCCATTCGACCGAGGTTGCCTTGGCCAGAATGGTGATGCCGCGTTCACGTTCGATGTCGTTGCTGTCCATCGCGCGTTCCGCGACGGCCTGGTTGTCGCGGAAGGACCCCGACTGACGCAGCAGCTGGTCCACCAAGGTGGTTTTGCCGTGGTCGACGTGAGCGATGATGGCGATGTTGCGGATATCCATGACGGCCTTAATCTGTAGGTTTCGCGGCTGCCCTAGCCGATAAGGGCCGCGAATGCCAGCCCGCAAATGCGTGTGGCCCCCGACACGGGGGGGTCGGGGGCCATGCTTGTCACAGTTCCGTCGCGTCGGACGGAGACGTCCCGTCAGGTGCGGCGACGCGACAGGCCGCCCCAGACGCGACCGGCATCGCGGTCCGAACCGCCCTTGATGGCGCCCATCCAGGCAGCCAGACCGGCAACCAGCGACGACACGGCCAGGAACAGCGCGCTCCACACCGCACCGCGGCGGGCGGATTCGGCAGCGGCGATGGCGGCATCCTGTGCCTCCTGCAGCTGCTGTTCGGCCTGCGCCTGCAGTTCCTGGGCGCGCTGTTCGGCAGCGGCCACGGCTTCCTCGGCCTGAGTCCGCGCTTCTTCGATGCGGGCTTCGGCTTCGGCACGCAGGTCCTGGGCCTGGGTCACGGCTTCCTCGACGCGGGCGTCGATCTGGGCCGGGGTCAGGTCAGTACGGGCGGCAAGCGCGTCGCGCAGATAGTCAAGATCGTCATCGGCCACCTCGCCCGTGCGCAGCACGGTGCCCAGGATGCCGGTGACCTCGTTGCGGATCGCCTCGTTCGAGAACTGATCCGGTGCCGCAGCCTCGCTGCGCAGCAGACGGTCGGTCACATAGTCCAGCGGATTGCCGCCCATGTCCTGACCACCAGCGGCCTCACCGGCGCCCGAGATCGCACCGCCAGCCAGCTGACCGACGCCACTGACCGCACCGCCAGCGATCTGGCCAACGCCACCGACGACGCCGCCGGCCAACTGGCCGGCGCCCTGAACGGCACCACCCACGGCGGAACCCGCAGCCTCGACCGCGGTCGAAGCTGCGTTGCCGGCCGCGCGAACGCCGCTGGAGACCGCGCCTGCAGCCAGGATGCCCGTCAGGATCATGCCGATCGCCCAAACGGTCAGGCCATGGATGCCGTCACGTGCATCCGTTTGGTCCTCACCGGAATGGGTGCGACGGCGCATCCGCCCCGACACGTATCCACCCAGACCATAGACGGCCACCATGGACGCGAAGGCGAACAGGCCGACCAAGATCAGGGCGAACGTGCCCAGACCTTCGCCCGGCTCTGCCGAGACGGAACCAAGGCCGATGGCAGCCGTGAAGCCCGTGAAGACAACCGAGGCGCCCGCGGCGATGGCCGCACCGGCAAGGATGGATGCCCAGTCGACATGGGGGCGCGAGCCGGTGCCGGCTGCTTCAAGGTTTTCGTTCATGCTGTTAACCCTCAACGCAGGCCGAGGAACGACAGGACGAACAGGACGACGACAACCAGGCCGACAATGTAGATGATCGAGTTCATGGCATTTTCCCTTTGCTTTGGGCGTCTGCCGCGCCCTGGGGCGCGACACGGCGACGCATCTGTCAGCAAACGGACCACGCTGCGCGCAAGTTCCCTGTTGCACAGGAAAATCCGACCGGATGTTGCGCGGGTTCAACCGGCGGCGTGCAGCCAGCCCAATCCGGACTGGGTGGTTCGGACGGGGGCGTATTCCGCCGATACCCAGCCACGGTACCCCCAGTCGTCCAACTCCGCGAACAGGGCGGGATAATCCAGGGTGCCGACGTCAGGCTCGTTCCGGCCGGGATGGCCCGCGATCTGGATGTGGCGCACCAGCGGGGCGACCTTGCGCCAGCAGGCCTGCATGTCGCCCGTGATGACCTGCGCATGATAGGTGTCCAGCTGCAGCCCAAGGTTCGGCGCGGCGATGCGGTCGATGACGTCGATGGCCATGCCGTAATCGGTCAGAAAATAGCCCGGCATGTCGGTGTCGTTCACGGGTTCGATCGTCAGGCTGGCATGGGGGGCGCGGTCCGCGGCCCAGGACAGGTTCGCGACAAGGGTCTCCAGCGCCTGAGCACCCTCGGCGCGACCGGCCATGATGTGGATGTGACGCGCGCGCAGCGCCTGCGCCACGCGCAGGCTGCGTTCGAAATCGCGACGAAAGCGATCCTCCAGCCCCGGAACGGCGGCAAACCCGCGTGGCCCGCCGGCCCAGTTCGGCGGCGGCGCGTTGATAAGCACGATCGGCAGCGCCGTCTTGACCGACGCGCGATAGAGGTCCTGCGCCGCGATGTCATAGGGGAACAGGATCTCGACCCCGGTGAACCCGGCCTCGGCCGCGGCGGCAAAGCGGTCGATCATCTGCAGTTCGGTGAACAGCGTCGTCAGATTGGCTGCGAACTGCGGCATTCAGGGCTCCAGCGCGAAGGACTGTCCGCCGGACCGCACCGCCGCGCGCCCGTCGGGCCCGGGATCGGCCGCGGCCGCCAGACGGTAGAAGGTCTTGCGGTCGATCAGCGCCTCCAGCCCGCCGCGCACATGGACATAGGGCCGCGGAACCTCGGCCGTGCCGCGGATGATGATTGCGTGATCCGGGCCCGCCGTCACCCGTTCGCCCATGTTGGTGACGAAGGTGATCGCGTCCTGAGCGATGTCGGCATCGGTGACCAGAAAGGGCGCATCCTCGACCCGGATGCCGATCTTCTCGACCGGAGAGACCAGGTAAAATCGGTCGCCCTCACGCTTCAGGATGCTGGCGAACAGTCGCACCATCGCGGGGCGTCCGATGGGCGTGCCTTCGTGCAGCCAAGTGCCGTCCGCGCAGATGGTCAGGTCCATCTCTCCGCAATAGGGCGGGTTCCACAGATGCACGGGCGCAGGCCCGTCCTTGGCCGCGATCGCCGCGGCCTGGGCCAGCCCGTCGGGGTTCACGCTTTTGTCACCGTTTTCCGCCATTCGATCTGGTCGCCTGTGTCTGGACTGCCTATGCTTTCCTTAAACCAGCGCGGGGGCAATGTCATGACGTCGGACGAATTTCTGGTGCAAGAGGTCCAGGCCCTGGCCGCCCGCCTGTCGGATGCCCGCGCCAGCGTCGAACGCCGTTTCGTGGGCCAGCACGAGGTGGTCGAACAGGTACTTGCATCGATCCTGTCCGGGGGTCACGCGCTGCTGATCGGGCAGCCGGGCCTGGGCAAGACCATGCTGGTCGACACGCTGTCGACGGTCCTGGGCCTGGACAGTGCCCGCATCCAGTTCACGCCCGACCTGATGCCCGCCGACATCCTGGGGTCCGAGGTCCTGGACGCGCGGCCCGACGGAAGCCGGGCGTTCCGCTTCATCGAGGGGCCGGTCTTCACCCAGCTGCTGATGGCCGACGAAATCAACCGCGCCAGCCCCCGTACCCAATCCGCCCTGCTGCAGGCCATGCAGGAGCGCGAGGTCACCATCAGCGGCCAGCACCGCCCCCTGGGCCGTCCGTTCCACGTCCTGGCCACCCAGAACCCGATCGAGCAGGAGGGCACCTATCCGCTGCCCGAGGCGCAGCTGGACCGGTTCCTGCTGCAGATCGACGTCGATTACCCGGACCGCGACACCGAACGCCAGATCCTGATCGCCACCACGGGGCTGGAGGATGACACCCCGCACGCGGCCTTCACCCCTGACCAGCTGATCGCGGCACAGCGCCTGATCCGCCAGATGCCCGTGGGAGAGACCGTGGTCGAGGCGATCCTGGACCTTGTCCGCGCCGCCCGCCCCGGCGCACCCGAGGCCGCGTCCTTCGTCACCGATGCGCTGACCTGGGGGCCGGGTCCGCGCGCCGCGCAGGCGCTGATGCTGGTCAGCCGCGCGCGTGCCGTGCTGAACGGCCGCTATGCGCCGACGCTGGACGACGTGGCCGCGATGGCGGCGCCCGTGCTGCGGCACCGCATGGCGCTGTCCTTCGCTGCCCGGGCACGCGGAGAGACGGTCGACGCGGTGATCGGCCGCCTGCTGGACGACCGCATCGGCACCCGTCGCGCCGCATGAGCGTGACGCCCACCGATCTGCGCGCGCGGGCCGAAGGGGTCGCCGGGCATCTGCCCGGCCTGATCCTGTCGGCCGAACGGCTGGCCGCGATGGTAGCCCCGGGCGCCCATGGCCTGCGCCGCGCCGGTCCCGGAGAGGATTTCTGGCAGTACCGCCCCGCGGGCGCGGGCGACGGGGCGCGCAGCATCGACTGGCGGCGGTCCGGCCGGTCGGACAGCCAGTTCGTGCGCGACCGCGAGGCGCAGACGGCGCAATCCGCCGCCCTGTGGCTGTCGCGCGCGCCCGGCATGGATTTCACCGGCGGGGCCGACCGCCCGACCAAGGCCGAACGCGGTCAGATCCTGACGCTGGCGCTTGGCATGCTGATGCTGCGCGGGGGGGAAAAGGTCGGTCTGCTGGGCCAACCCGCACGGGCCGGCCGCATCCAGGCCGACCGCCTGGCAGAACAGCTGGCCACGGGTACCGCCGCCGAGGATGCCGCCCCGGCCCACGCCCTGCGACCGAACCTGCGGGTGGTGATCCTGTCGGATTTCCTGACCGATCCGGGCTGGGTTGCGGACCTGCTGGGGCAGGCGGCGGGCCTGGGCCTGTCGGGCCTGCTGTTCCAGATCCTGGACCCGCACGAGGCGCATTTCCCCTATGACGGCGCGGTCGAGTTCCGCTCTGGCAGCCTGCGGCATGACAGCCGCGATGCCGGCGGGCTGCGCGCGGCCTATCTGGCCCGGCTGGCCGAACGACAGGCCTGGCTGGAGGGGCAGGCGCGGCGGGCAGGCTGGCAGTTCGGCACGCATCTGACGGACGCCGACCCCGCACAGGCGCTGAACTGGCTGTGGCAGGCACTGGGGCAGGGGGCGCGCTGATGCTGCTGCTGGGGCCCTTGGGTTTCGCCGCGCCATGGCTGCTGGGCGCGCTGATCGCGCTGCCGGTCTTGTGGGTGATCCTGCGCGCCATGCCGCCCGCGCCGCGGCGGGTGATCTTTCCGGGCGTCGCCCTGTTGGCAGGGCTTGTCGATCGCGCGCCCATCGCCAGCCGCACGCCATGGTGGCTGCTGCTGATCCGTTTGGCGGCGGTGGCGGCGGCGATCCTGGCCTTTGCGGGGCCCGTCTGGCGCCCCGTGGTGCAGCCCGCGGCCGACGGGCCATTGCTGATCGTGATGGATGCAGGCTTTGCCGCCGCGCCCGATTGGGCGGCCCGCCAGACACGCGTCGAAACCGCCCTGACGGATGCCGCCGCCGCGGGTCGGCCCGCGGCATTGCTGATGGCCGACGGACGGGGTCAGGGCGCACTGGCGTTCCAGCCCGCCGATGCCCTGCTGTCCGGCCTGCGCGCGGCGCAGCCGCAACCCTGGTCGACGCGTCTGCCCGACGATCCGGGCGCCACGCTGGCCGATGCGCCGGAGGGGTCGCTGTCGACGCTGTGGATCGCGGACGGGACCGATCATCCGAACCGCGCGGCTTGGCTGGCGGCCCTGGCGGATCGCGGCACGGTGACGGTCGTGCCGCCCGCGCGTCCGCTGCGGACGCTGGCGCTGGCTGCGGGCGACACGCCGTCGCTGACGCTGACCTCGGTCGATGATGCCGCCCCGGCGATCCAGGCCATCGGCCCCGATCCGCAGGGGATCGAGCGTGCGCTGGCCAGCCTCACGCCCGGCGACGCGACGGATGCCGACGGGTTGACCGTCCGCCCCGTGGCCATCGACCTGCCGCCCGAACTGCGCAACCGGATCACTCGCTTTCAGATCGAGGCCGAGACCCATGCCGGCGCGGTCGTTCTGGCGGATGACCGCGTGCGCCGCCGCAAGGTGGCCCTGGTTGGCGATCCGCTGGCCGAAGGCCAGCAGCTGTTGGCCCAAACCCACTACCTGCGCCAGGCGCTGGCCCCCACGACCGACTTGGTCGAAGGCGCCTTGGGCGATGTCCTGGACACCGCGCCCGACGTGATCGTGCTGGCAGATCAGGTGCAGCTGGCCGAGACGCTGGACCTGACTCAATGGGTGGCCGAAGGTGGGCTGCTGATCCGCTTTGCGGGGCCGCGCATGGCCGGTTACGACCGCCTGGCCGAAGAACCGCTGCTGCCCGTGGCGCTGCGCCAAGGCGGGCGCGACATCGGCGGTGCGCTGTCCTGGGGCGACCCGCGCGGGCTCGCGCCGTTCCCCGATGACGGTCCCTTTGCGGGCCTGCCCGTGCCGGATGATGTGTCCGTCCGCGCGCAGCTGATGGCCCAGCCCGCGCCCGATCTGGCGGGGCGCACGATCGCGTCGCTGTCCGACAACACGCCGCTGATCACCCGCGACCGGCTTGGCCAGGGGCAGGTCGTGCTGGTCCATGTGACGGCCAATGCCGAATGGTCGAACCTGCCGCTGTCGGGCCTGTTCCCGCAGATGATGGAGCGCCTTGTCGCTACCGCCCGCCTGTCACCCTCCGAGGCTGCGACCGAGGACCTGACTCAACCCTTTTGGACGCCCGAGGCCGTGCTGGACGGGTTCGGGCGTCCCCGCCTCTCGCGCGCCGGTCAGTGCCGCCAGCCTTGAAAACGTCACCTCGGAATAGCCGCGGTCGAATT